>CANRAC010000014.1 GCA_947628495.1 uncultured Bacilli bacterium | reverse complement strand
TTATAGTCTTCGCCTCCAACACCTTTCGCTTTATCAATTGCCCGATTAATTATATCACTTGGAACTTGTTGTTTTTTAGCTTTATCAACAATTCTTTTTAAAGCAATATTGGAATCTATTTCCGGCACGCCACTTTTCGCAGCTAAATAAATTTCCTTCGCAAAATTAGAATATAATTTAGCTTTTATAGCTCCTGTTTTAGCAATGCTTGCTTTTCTTACTTCATAAGCTCTTCCCATAATAAGTCCTTCTTTCTTTTAGTATTATATCATAGATCTTTTTATTTAGATAATTTTCTAATATAAAAATAAGCAATAAATCTATTTATGGAACGTAAAAATTTCTTCGAGACAGTAAAACTGTTTAAATATTCGGTTATAGACCCTTTTTGAAAATCTAAAATATCATTTAATTCTTGATTATCTGGGTATATGTGCCCATAAAAATTTTGCGGAATAAAATAACGCATTAAGAAAAATCTTAAAGAAACTCCTTCAATTTGCAAAGCTTTTATATATAATGTATTAGTAGAAATTTGATATTTTTTACCACCTGATAAATTAAATGTTTTTTTATTTAATTTTCGTTTATTTGTTAAGCTCGTAACTAAAGCATTAGCTACTAAAGAATTAGTTATTACTTCGATTTTCGTATTTAAAGGAATATTATACATAAACGAATTATAATTATTCTTTTCAATAATTAAAGGTACACGATATATAGTATAATTAGTTAAATTCTTTTTAATATAATCTTCTATTTTATACTTATTTTGACTATATATATCATTATTTAAAATATTAATATCACTATCAACTCTCGCCTGTTTAACATTGCCATAAATTGCTGTTGTCGAAAGAAATATAAAATAAGCTTTAGGATTAAGTTCCGTTATCGCATCAATTATACTTTTACTACCGCCATACTCAATAATATTAGCTAAATTAGGATGTAACTCCGTAGTCGGAGGCATAAGTCCCGCTAAATGAATAATTACATCATGATCTTTTATTAAAGCATTCATAATTGTACTATCGTTTATATCGCCATAAACTATATTAATCTTATTTTTAAATTTATTAAGAGTTTTAACAGATTTCGTACTTTTTAAATCTAAAGCCGTTATTTCATAGTTACCACTATTTAAAAGCTTAGATATTAATTTTTTTCCTACTATTCCACTTGCCCCTGTTACTAAACACTTCTTCATTGTCTTACTCCTTTTATAAAAATAATGTCGCGGTCATTAGAACTAATCCCGTAATTAGACCTAAAATTATTTCCTTCTGTTTAATATTATTTTTGATTTCCCCAAATAATTCAAAAAAAGAAATATAAATTAGCATTCCGCCCGTTATACACATTAAAATTCCTAAAAAAACTTCGTTAATATTATTAAAAATAGCAATCATTAACCCTCCCAGTAAAGGAGATATTATTAATAAGCCATAAGTTATTACCCGATTAAATTTATTTTTGATAATATCTAATGTTAAGGATATTTCCATTCCTAAGGGAATATTATGTAAAGCTACTCCGAGTCCCATTAATAATCCCGCTTTTAAAGAAGTTATACTAAGACTATAAATAGCCATACCTTCAATGATGTTATGAATAATTAAAGCCACACTTGTCATTATGCCAATATGAATCAAATGATTTTCATGTTCCACAATATTAGTCTCTGTTTCTTGATGGTGGTGGGTATGAGTCGGAACTAAGCTATCTAATATTTTTAAAACAATAATCCCAATTAAAGTAAAGCCTAAAAAATAAATTATGCGCTTATTAATACCCATTTCCCCAAAAGAAGTCATTATCTCGGGAATTATATCTAAAATTAACAGGCATATAATTACACTAAAAGCTAAAGCACTAGCAAATTTATAAAAAAAGTCTTTGCGTTTTACTTTTTTGATAATTATTATACCTAAAAAAAATAAAAATCCCGCTATTAAGGTAATTAAAAATGCTAAAAAATTAGTCATTGCAATCTTCCCTTTTCTTATTTACTTTTTTCTTCAAATTTTCTATCTAAATTTTATCCTATCAAATTTCAAAAGTCAATGGAACTTAAAATAACTCTAACGTACTAGAGGCATTCAAATCTAAGGAAGCAAATTCTTTTCTTAAATACATAGGATAAGCAGCAGCTCCTATCATAGCAGCATTATCAGTACAATATTTAAATTCTGGTACAGCTAAATTTACATTATACTCATCACATAGTTTTTCCATTTCCCTGCGTAAATGTTTATTAGCAGAAACACCCCCAGCAATAATAACATTTTTTATTTGTTCATTTTCAATAGCTTGTTTAACTTTGGAAATTAATTGATTAATAGCTACCGTTTGAAAAGAACAAGCTAAATCCGCTTTATTAAGTGGATTCCCTCTTTGTTTTTCATTGTGAGCTATATTGATAACACTCGATTTTAAGCCACTATAAGAAACGTTATAATTATCATTATTATGAATAATACCTAACTTATAAGTTGGCAATCCTTCCTGCGCTAATTTTTCGACATTAGGTCCCCCTGGATATTTCAAGTCCAAAACGCGCGCTACTTTATCAAAAGCTTCCCCAATCGCATCGTCTAAAGTTTTACCTATCACTTTAAAATCATAATCTTTTTGCATCATAACTAAATCTGTATGACCCCCACTTACTACCAAAGCTAAAAGCGGAAATCTTAAATTTGAAGTTAAATTATTTGCATAAATATGTCCCGCAATATGATTCACAGCAATTAATGGTTTTGCATATAAGTAACTTAAAGTTTTAGCAAATTCCACTCCAACGAGTAAACTACCCAATAATCCGGGTGCATAGGTTACAGCAATAGCATCCATGTCTTCTATTCGCATATGCGAATTAGTTAAAACATCATCTAATACCATCGTAATATTTTCCGTATGCATACGCGAAGCAATTTCAGGCACAACTCCTCCAAAATTAGCATGAATATCCATTTGGGTTAAAACATTCATATAAATACATTCATGACCATTTTTAACAATAGCTATACTAGTTTCATCACAAGACGTTTCAATCGCTAAAATATATACATCTTTCATTTTTCATACTTCCTTCCCATTAGATATCCATCACCATCAGGGTAATAATTTTTACGAATAGTTAAGACTTTTAATCCTTGTTTCTGATAAAAAGCAATCGCTTTTTGATTATTAATATTGACCTCTAAGGTTAAATTTTTAATTGGATTATTAGCTAATAAATAATTAAATAATTGTGTCCCTATTTGCTTCCTACGATAGTTTTTAGCAACAACAATGTTAATAATATCACAATCTTCAAAAAAGACATTAGCATGAATAAATCCAATTATTTGCTTACCCTCTTCCCAAACATAAAATCGCGTGAACTTATATTTTAATAATTCGGTTAAATCAAATAATTTAGCATAATCAGGATTAAGTTCCTGACCTAATAATTCTATTTGTTTTTTATCAGCCAACTTTGCTTTTCTAATCATTGTTCAACTCCAATTTTTTTAATATAAATTGGATTAACAGCATGAGGATTTAAAGCTGGCATATCTTTTAAAAATTCATAAACTAATTTATAATCAACTTTTATATCTTGTTCTAATATATAATCATCACTACAACTAGTGACATATTGATATTCTTCCAAAGGTTTATTATTTTCAGCAAAAGACCCTATATAAAATCCTTTAGGATCAGGAATAGCTACTTTTTTTACTTTCTGCTTTAAACTACAAGCTAATACTTGTAATGAACTAATAGTTTTAATTTTTATCTTTTGGGTATAAGCCCAAGTTTTAGCAATAGTAATCCCTAGTCTAACTCCCGTAAAACTTCCCGGACCATTTACTACAATTATCTGCCCTATATCATGTTTATTCACTTTATTACTTGTTAGTAACTGATCAATTAAAGGCATAATAAATATAGAGTGAGACTTCTCAGTTTGTTTTGTCAATAAATCAATTACTTCATCATCTTTATATAATACTAAATTAATAATTTTATCGTGCGTATCTATTAATAATGTATACATAGAATCACTTCCAGCATAGATTATAACATAAAAAAACTGTATTAAACAGTTTTCTTATTAGTATTTGAATTGTTAGGCGACGAGAAAAATCACGCACTGTTTAGATTTATTCCTATATAAACTTCTGTTTATACCTTTTTTTATTCGGTCCAAACTTTGGCGGAGCAAAGTTTGGACATCTCTTCGTTTTTGTTTGCCCTTTTTTGTAATAAGCCTATTGTAGGCTTATTACAAATGGACTATTTTTTGCCCCTTCTCCAGTGGCTTTTAGTCCACTAGTGCTTAGATTGATAACTGGACGCACGCCGCCCGTACTACTGACAATGTAGAAGTACAAGTAACGATAATTCAGGCGGCCGCCGAAGACGAAAGCATCACTAGTAGTAGAATAGTCAGGCGACGAGCTCCAGAAGGATGAACCGCCTGTATAATATAGATAATTGGTGTCTGTTACTCCATTACTATTAGTTGGCTTAAATCCCGCTAGCACTATTTCATCTCCACTTAACAGTCCTATCTTTAATTTATATACTCCTCCATATGTATGATTTCCATTACTATTTACATCATTTGATGATGGTGTTCCAGATTTTGCTTTAGGGTCTGGACACGTTAGTTGAGGGTTAACAGTTGAAGAACTAACTCTCAATCTTTGGTATGCTCCGTAATATAATGTTCCTGATGTTTCACTTCCACTTCCATATGATGTGTCATTACAATATGTTCCATAAGTTATGTAGTTATCATAAGTTGCTAAATTTTGTTGGTACCATTCTTCTAGTTTGCTTTTTATTGTACTACTTGTTCCTGTATTATTTGAACTAAATGTCCCATTATTATATTCATACTTACAGGGATTACTATTTGTACATGGTGTTCCATTGCCATATGTGTAACCGGTATATTTTCTTTGATCCTTTGAACTATTAAATGCACTTGTTCCTATATCACTATCTAATACTAATCTTATACTTCCATCTCCATTGATTCGTACTATTCGCCAGATTAAATCTGTTTTATCGTTTGGACTATCTTTAGTTGTTCCTTGACCAAATTTGACGTAATTATCTACTGCTCCTCGGAAGTAATAACTCGTTCCCTCATCATCTTCCATTTTATATAGTCCACTACATTCAGTATCTCCACTTGTTGGGCAGCCTTTTGCAAAATCAGGTTCTTCTGAGTTAATAGGTTAACTTTTCCCTAATATAGTTTTATAAGGACTGAATCCATTTATTTGGATTGAACAGTTAAAGTTCTTATTTTGATTATAGTTTTGTTCAGAATTTGTTTCTATATAATGAATTGTTAATTCATATTTATGAGTTTTACTTTTCTCTATACTTATTCCCGTTTGGATTGTTATATTAGTATTTGGTAATTGACTTTCACTTTTTACTTCTTCATTATCTCTTTTTAAACTATATTGTAATTCTTCTGGATGGGCAAAAGTGTTAGTTACATTTATTAAATCTACATTATATTGGGCTGGGACTGTTCCTATATTTTCTACTGTAAAAGTTATTTTTCTAGTTTCTCCTGGTAAAATATTGGCTAAACTTATGCTATTCGTTCCTTTATATTGTAGCTTCATTTCTCCAGCTGTTACTGTTGTAACTTTTGCTTTGTCATTTCCTTCTATATTTGCTGTAAAATAAGCATATGATACTGTGGCTAACATCAACATTGATGCTGCCAATATTGCTATTGATAGTATTTTCCAATTTGCCGTTAGTTTTCTTTTTTCCATTATTGGGTCTCTCCTATACTTAGTATTCACAAGTCAATTTTATCATATGCGTATGACTTTTTGCAATACTTCTATAATGCAGCTTTGCATAAAAAAAATACCATTTATTTATGATATTTCTTTTGACTTTTGTTTTAAATCGTATAAAGTATTTAGAGCTTCCATAGGGGTTATATTTAAAGGATCAATACTGTCTAAAGCTTCTACTAAAACATTAGGTTTCTCCTCTTTTTCTTCCTCTAAATCAAATATTAATTGTTCTTGAACATTAATATTTTTTTTACCTTCTTTTTCATACTCATTTAATATTTCATTAGCTCTTTTTAATAATTCTTTAGGCATTCCGGCTAGTTTAGCAACATGAATTCCATAACTTTTATCAACTGCCCCATTTTTTATTTTATGTAGAAATGTTATAGTTCCATTTTCTTCTAAAGCTGAAACATGGACATTTTTTATATTAGTAAATCGTTTATCAAGTGTCGTGAGTTCATGATAGTGAGTAGAAAATAAAGTTTTACATTTTATATTTTTATTAATATATTCCAAAATAGCTTCGGCGATACTCATACCGTCATACGTGGCAGTTCCTCTTCCCAATTCATCAAATAAAATTAAACTATGGGGAGTAGCATTTAATATCGCATTGCAAGCTTCTAACATTTCGACCATAAAAGTCGATTCTCCACTTACTAAATCATCACTGGCCCCAATTCTTGTAAATATTTTATCAAAAATTGGTAAAACCGCACTTTTAGCAGGGACAAAAGAACCCATTTGGGCCATTATTATAATAATAGCTAACTGACGCATGTAAGTACTTTTACCAGACATATTTGGCCCTGTTATTAAAAGAGTATTTATACTTTCATCCATAATGCAATCATTCGAAATATATTCGGTTTTACTTACTCTTTCTACAACGGGATGACGCCCTTCTTTAATTTTAATAATATTAGAATCAACTAATTGGGGTTTGACCAAATTATAGTCTTCACTAGCAACTGATAAAGCAATAATAGCATCTAATTTACTAATTTCTTCAGCTGTTTGTTTTAAATTAAATATTTCGGCTTTTATTTTATCTTTAATTTCTAAGAATAAATTATATTCTAATTCAACTATTTTTTCTTCGGCATTTAAAACTAAAGCTTCCTTTTCTTTTAAAAGCGGTGTTATAAATCTTTCACAATTAGTTAAGGTTTGGCGACGCTCCCAACCCCAAGCATCATCAATATCTTTGAGATTGCCTTTACTAATTTCAATATAATAACCAAATACTTTATTATAGCCTACTTTTAAATTTTTAATGCCGGTCCTTTCTTTTTCACTATTTTCTAAAGAAGAAATAAATTCTTTACCACCACTTCTGATTTTTCTTAATTCATCAAGTTCTGTATTATATCCTTCTTTAATTAAAGATCCTTCCTTTAAAGTAAGAGGCGGATTATCAACTATTGCTTGTTCTAATAATTGATATAAAGCTACATGATCATTAATATTTAAATTAAATTTTAATTCTTGGACTTTGGCAATTATATTAGGTAAAACTTTTAAGGAATTTCTAATCTGAATAACATCACGGGCGTTTAAGACACCACAAATTACTTTTGCACATAAACGCTCTAAATCATAAACCTCAAACAAATTTTTTCGTAATTCTTCTTTAATGATAAATTGATTATTTAAAATTTCAATTTGATCATACCTTTGTTCAATTTTTTCTTTATCTTTTAAAGGATACTGCATCCAATGTTTTAAACAACGCGAACCCATTGCGGTTTTAGTTTTATCTAATAACCATATTAAAGAATACGTGCGCTCTTTTAATCTTAATGTTTCAAATAATTCTAAGTTTCTAATTGTATGAATATCCATGTTTAAATACTCATCTTTTTGAACAATTTCAACTTTTTCCACATGGGACAAATCTTTTAATTCTTTAATAACTAAATAATATAATAGATGTTTAATTCCGGTAATAAAATGAATATCTTTAATATCCTCGTAAATATTTTGATATTGATTTTCTAAATATTCGGTATTGATATAAATACTAATGCCATAATTATTTTTTAAAGTGTTGATAAGCTCACTATCCGCATTATCCGCTAATACGACAGCTTTTAGATTCAAATTGAGAACTTCACTTAATAATTTATCTTTATTGTGCTCGATTGCACACACAAAAAAATGACCTGTTGATACATCAGCATATGTTAAGATATATTTGTTATTAAAATCTAAGATACTGCCAATGTAATTATTATCGTATTCCTTTAAAAAATCTAAATCAACTAAAGTTCCTTTACTAACAACTTGGACAACACCCCTTTTGACCATACCCTTTGTTTCTTTTGGATCTTCTAATTGTTCACAAATTGCTACTTTATACCCTTTATCAACTAATTTTTCCAGATATGGTTTAACCGAATGAAAAGGGACTCCACACATAGGAACACGTTCTTTTAAACCAGCATTTTTTCCTGTTAAGGTTAATTCTAATTCATGGGAAACTAAAATACCATCTTCAAAAAATAATTCGTAAAAATCGCCTAATCGAAAAAATAATATTTCTTCTTCGTACTGATCTTTAATCTCCATATATTGTTGCATCATTGGCGACAATTCGTCTCTATTTACTTCGCTTCTTTTCACTTCCAACACCTACTAACCTATTATAACAAAAAAATTAGGAATTTCCTAATTTTACTTTCTTCTTCTGCGCGGATAAAAAGATTGTTTCTTTTTTGGTAAATCTTTTGGAATAAAGGTATAATCTGAACTCATTTCTAAGTAACTAATAATCTCTTCAAGTTCTTCAGGATAATCCTCATCACAAATATAGTACCCTTCTTCTATTTCTTTGGGATCATATATTCTCGTTAAAGATATTTTTTTATCTTCAGTTATTTCTTGTTTATATAATGGCCCTTGGGCATATTTTAAATAATAACTTTGATTATTAGCATTTAAATAAAATATTTCTTCAGCACTTAAGGCTTTAATAAGGTGCAAATTTTCATTTTTTCTTTTAAAATGTTTATTATCATTAAGAGATTCAAATTCATAAATAGACGTATAAGGAACATTTAAAGTCTCCAATTCTTTTTTAGAAACTTCGACCATAATTGTTTCATTGAAAACATCGGTAAGTTCACTAATATTACCATTAAAATTTATCATTTCACTAATACAATAAGTACCTAAAGGAAGTTTTAATTTTTGACGATATAAACTGCCACATTTAATTACTTTATATAACTTATTATATAATTTATGTTCAGCTATAAGTTGCTTTTCACTTTTTCCTTTATTCTCCTCTTTTTTCATAAGCTGGCCTAAATAAGCCATGTACTCTATAAAATGTTTAGATTCTAAATTTTTCATTTTCTCTCCCCCACTATTTTAAATTTTTTAATTGGTTTATAATTCCCGCCAAATCTTTATCGGTAAGTATTATTATATCGTAGTTTTCTTTTTTTGCAACCCTTTTTGCATCTTTATAATTTTCTTCGGGACAAATAAAGATGTCAGCTTTATTTTTGACTGCGCCAATTAATTTATATTTGACACCTCCAATTTCCCCGATATTGCCATCAGCATCAATAGTTCCTGTCCCCACAATATTTTTACCTTTGGTGATATCTTCTTTAGTTAAAGTATTATAAATTCCTAAGGCCATCATTAAACCTCCGGAAGGACCAGACTCCGTTTCCTTACTTTTAATCTGAATATTTTCCGAAGACTTTAAATCATAAGTTGTAACTAAAGAAATTCCGGTTTTTAAACCCGCTTCGGTGTTGTAAACTTTAATCGTTAATTTCTTTTCTTTGCCATCTCTTAAAACTAGTAAGTTGATTAAGTCGCCTTCCAAATGCGACTCTACGATCGTTTTATAATCATTCAAAGAAGTTATTTCCTGATCATCAGCTTTGATAATCTCATCATATAATTTTAATTTCGTATCGGCTTTTTTATCTACATAGATTACAGTATTATGAATTTTATTTATTTGAAAGTCTTTGTTTAAAAGACTTAAGGATGCCATTGTGGCATTATCAATTGATTCTTGAAGATATAATTTATCTTTTTTAATCATATCGGCAATACTTTCATCTTCCAAGGTTAAATCACTTTTGGGTTCAATATCCCAATTAGGAATAACATAAGAAGCAAGTAAGAAAGGAACAGAGCCTCTAACCATGGAAACATAAGCCATTTGCAATTTTCCTTTGCTAGCATATTCGGTATTAGCAGTTATCCGATTTTCTAAATTAATGGCTCCCCCTGGTGCATAAATGACGTAGGGTAAATCAACCCAAAACAAAAGATTTAAACCGATAATAATTACCAAAAATAACCAATTATCCAAAATAAAAGTTTTAACTTTATCATAAATTTTACTAAACACTTTATATCACCATTATAATTATAGCAAATTAAAGGATTGGTTATGAAAAAAAATGTTCAAGATTTAATTATTTTAGTTAGTTTTACGTTAATTTTATTTGGAATATTAACACATAGTTCCTTAATTATTGAAAACATCAAAGAAGTGACCCAAATATGGCTATTTAAATTATTTCCTTCGCTTTTTCCTTTTTTAGTAATTGGTAGTATTTTAATTAATTATAACTTTGGCTACTATCTATGCAAATTGTTTAAATTAAAAAGCAATGAAATCATCATTTTTATTTTAGCTATGTTATCCGGTTTTCCTTCCAATGCCAAATATACGAAAGAAATGTATTTAAATGGTCAAATCAATAAAGAAAGTGCCAACAATGTCTTATGCTACTCTTTTTTGGCTAATCCCTTATTTTTACTGACTATTTTAGCCAATACTTTTTCCCAAAAGATAACTATATATATTATTTTAAGTCATTACTTAGCTAATGGTATATTAGGTTTAGGTTTTAAAAAAACTAAATCTAATATTGTTAAATTTAATAATAATAAAAGTTTAGGTAGTATCATTTCCCAAAGTATTAAAGATGCTATAAATACCCTTTTATTAATTTTAGGCACGATAACTTTTTATAATATTTTTATCACTTTATTAAATAGTATTATTAAAACACCAATTTTAAAATGCTTTTTAACAGGCTTTTTAGAGTTTTCTCAAGGCCTTAACTCTCTAGCTTATATAACTAGTCCTTTATATTTAAAATCTTTAATGGCCATCTTTTTTATTAGTTTTGGGAGTCTTTCAATTTTAACCCAAATAAAAAGTATTATAAATGATACCGATCTTAATTATTCGAAATTTGTAAAATTCCGTTTTCTGCATGTCATCGTTGCTTCATTTATATATACTTTACTTTATTTATTATAATAGCTTATCTCAATGGGATAAGTATTATTTTTGTCATCTATTACATCGATAGTAAATATTTTGATGTTAGATACACTATTATCATTAATGCCACTTACTTGTGAAGCATCAGCAAATGTCCAACTTTCAATAGGGCAAGTTAGTTGATTGGTATCATTATAATATGACTCAATACAATTAGTGATTGTTATCTTTTTATTATTTACTTTTACACTAATTTGTTTATCGTATAATTTATTATTATTATTGTTAAAGCTGTCGCGTCCTTCATCAATATTAGCACAATCTATTAATAAATCATTATTATTTTGAGAAAATTGACAATTATTCAGATCTTTAATTGAATCTTGAACATTTTTCATTATTAAGGAAGGTTTTTCTTCATACTCAATCATACTTAAACTTTTATCATCCATCTCTTTAATAGTCAGTAATAATCTTAAAAGAAATATTAAGACAATTGATATTAAAGAAATACTCACAATCATTTCAATTATAGTTATCCCTTTATTATTTTTCTTCATACTATCCCTTGCTTTCTATAATCACACTTGAATAGTAATATTCTTCTTTTTGATTATTAGGATTATTTTTTTTAAATTCTCCTATTAAAATACAACTGTCATCTAAGTTTTCTGTATTAATAGTCTTAACATATTCATCTAAATGATGTTCGCTAGGAGCACCGCTTTTTAAATTATTTATTCTAATATAGTATAAAGAATTAATATCTAACTTATTATAGGTAATTTTGGTATAATTAGTTGAACAACCCGCTTCAAGCTTATCATTTAGCTCTTTAGCAACGTTATATAATCTATAATTATATATGGCTTGGTCATACTTATTACGCTTTTTTTGATCATTTACTAACAATACAAAGGCCGCATAGATGGTTACTAATGAAGTAGCTAGTACGGCACACACTACAATAGTTTCTACAAATACAAATCCCTTTTTATTTTTCATACTATCGACCCTCTATAATTATAGCATTAATATTCCCTTTAAGTAAATCAATAAAAAAAAACGCCTATAAAACAGCGTTACATAAAGATTCGTACTTTTCTCCATGCGGAGTTAAAATAATTATTCTTTTATCTTCACTTACAACTTTTATTTTAATATCCAATCTTTCTTCTGGTAAATAATCTTTAATCATTTCCGACCATTCAATTATCGTTACACCATTTTTTTGAAAATAATCTTCCATCCCAATGCTTGATGCATCACCTTCTAAACGATACATATCCATATGGTATAAAGGCATTTCGCCATTTTCATATTCTTTAATTAAGTTAAAAGTAGGACTCGTAATATTTTCTTCAATTCCTAAGGCTCCGGCAAATCCTTTAACAAATATAGTCTTCCCACTTCCTAATTCACCATCAAGACAAATAATCATATTAGGAAATTTTTCTGACTCAATATTTTGGGCTAGTTCCATTGTATCTTCAACACTTGAAGAAGAATATTTATAATCCATAAATAACATCACCTCTATTATTATAACAAAGAGATTATTTTTGATACAACTAAAAGACTATAACTTTACACAATAAAAAAAGAATAATCTATTATCTAGTTATTCCGTTATCTACTAATTTACGATAAGCCTCTAATTGTTCATTAATTAGTTGGTTCACCTCAACTGTATCTGGCCCTGGACCAATTAAATAACAAGGACCTTCTACCGTATCATTTAATCGAGTAATAAGTTGAATACTTCCCGCATCTTTACAAATACCATCCATGGTCAAATTAGGATTGATTGTCGCAAAAAAAGTATCATTAATACTATCTACATCTTTTAAGAATACATATTCATTAGGTAAAACATCACCTTCATGAAACTTTACTAAGATATAATATTCCCCTTTACTTAAACGGGCTTTAGCATTTTCATAACTAATCGTTCCAACCATCATTTTATTTTGCGGATATCCCTCTTTATCAAAATAAAATTCTTTGTTAATATCTTGTGCGAAGATTTTATCGTAATCCATAATTTACACCTCTAAATTAATTATACAAGTTATTTACTGATAAAGCTAGTAGTTTTACAGTAAATATGCAAAAATACGTAAACAAATTATTTAATTTTTTTTTAGAACGTAAGCATTATCGGGTATTTCTATTATTAATTTTGGACCATTATATTTTACATTTGAAACATCAAATATTGGCATAGGTTCTAATATATTATCACAACTACTTTGCAATTGCTCCGCTGTAGCATAATATTTATTAGTTTCATCAACAGTAGCATCACAGATCACAGCTTTTTCGTACATCGAATTATTTTTGATACCTGATTTTATAATTTGAGAAGTTCTTGTTTCCATTAAAATCACCATCGAGTATTGTATCATAATTCATATTTTAAGGCAAAAAAAAATTGGCAACTACCTATTTTCGCATTACACTATCGTCGGCGTACTAGAGCTTAACTTCTGTGTTCGGGATGGGAACAGGTGTATCCTCTAGGCTATCATCA
>CANRAC010000013.1 GCA_947628495.1 uncultured Bacilli bacterium | reverse complement strand
TACCTTTATAAGTAATAGTCCCTATACTTCCTGCTTTTACTATTACGGAACTGGCACTTTGGTTTCCTGTTACACTTGCTGTGAAGTACGCAAATGTAGCTCCGACAACTGCAACTAGTAGAGTTGCTACAGCAATAACAGTTAATAGCACTGTATTTCCTTTTTTCATATTATCGTTCATTTATTTATTTCCTCCTTCTACTATAAACATCTTATCAAAACTAACGATTAAAAGCAATATTTTCTTTTATTTTTTTTGATTTTTTAAATAGATTAAAGAACTTATTCCTAACAAACTACAAATGATGCCAATTATAAATCCTTGGGGTATATAATCTATAATAATATTATTATCCCCTGTTTCTAATTCTAAACCTATAAATGCATCAAAAATTAATTTTGGTGTTACTTTCTTACCATTAACTTTGATAGACATCCCTTTTTCATAAGGAATAGTTGTAAATAATAATCCATCTTTATCTTTAACATTAATGGATGCTTCTAAAAGATGTTTATTATTTGTTTTGATATTTTGTAAGGTAGTTTTGCTTAATTTATCTGTAATCATTTGATACAATTCATCATCTAAATAATAAATATCGGCATAATCTTTATTTTCTTTTTGGTTAGTAAATTGCAATACCACTTTAACATTTTCCCCTTTGGAAATATAATAATATGAACTATGAATAGCTTGTAAGGAACCATTAATATAACAATCCGTTCCTAATCTGTCTTTAACGCTAAACAATAAATTACTTGGGGCTGTAAATTCGATAGTAATATGGCCAACAAGGTTTTTAACACTTTCATACTTATTGGTTTTTTTATTAAATTTAACATTTTCTAAAGTGATTTGGGTATTATCTATTTTTTTATATAAATTTAATTTTTCATTTAACATTTTACTATATACTAAAGAAATATTATTTAAATAATCATCCTTTTTAAATTTAATATTTAAAAGGCTTTTATCAACTATAAAGCCCAATCCTAGTGCTTGCTTATTTAAATAGACTTTGTCATCTATTTTTTCTAAATAAGCAATATCTTGATCATTTATTAAATATTTAACATCAAATAACGATAACATAGCCGGATCTAATTGATTTAAATTAATACTTTGATGACTATCCACTTCGATAGGAAAATAATTTTCTAAAGCTTTGATAACTCTTTGATTGCGGACGGAATTAAAATAATTAATGCCATTATAATTAAAGAATAATCCATCATTATAAGTGTAGCGTTGAACTAATTCAGTTCGATAAAAAGATTTATCTTTTTTAACAATCTTTAGACTTTCATTAATTTGTTTTTTGGCTAATAAATCATAAGTAACAGTAGAAGAAGAATCAGTTTTGCAATTTTCTTTAATACTAGCGTAGGTATTTAATCCTAATTCTAAGACTATTAAGCCAATTATAATATACTTATACTTACTTTTCGGATTATTAAAAATAAATATATAATTAATTAATAATAAAATTGAAAAAGCTAAAATGAATAATCTAAATATACTACGCGGATTCATTTGCATATAAAATAAGACAAAGCTAATAGCTACTAAACTAGCAAATGTAACATAAATAATGCTCTTTTTCTTGAGAGTTAGTTTACAAAAATCATAATTCATTAAATTTTTATAAGCGATGATTATTAGAAATGCTGAAAAAGTAAAAGAATAACGATGTTGCCACCAAATGGGCTTTTGAAAAAATTGCCAAGCATAATCTAATAAATTAAAACTATAAGATAGCATATAAAATAAAATGATTATGATGGTGATACTCTTAGTTTTATTATCAATTTTTTTGTTGAAGAAAGACGTAACGAATAAACTAACGACAAAAAGCGTGCAAAAATTTTGAGCAAAGCCACTATTACCGACCAAACTTGAATGAAAATTGCCAGGTGTAAATGAATAAAAGATATATTTAATGTTATCATTGAAAGCTAAATATTTCGTAAAATCATCTTGAAAGCCACTAGCTTTACCAGCCATTAAAGCAAAGAAAGTAGGGACTAAAACAACTCCAGCTATTAAAACCGCTGCAATAGAGCTAACTATAAAATTTAAAATTATTTTTTTATCTTTATATTTATTCTTTTCTACTAATTTATAAATAAAATAAATAACGCTAAAGATACAATTCATATAACCGGTATAAAAACTGACCATTAAAGAAATGGCTAAACTAATGACATAAAATAAGGCTGATTTTTTATCTATGATTTTATTAATACCAACTAAAATTAAAGGAAGCATTATGACTCCATCAAGCCAAAAAACATTGTCATAGAAAACTACTATATAGCCTATTAAAGCGTAAATAACACTAAAAACTACACTCCACAAATTATCATGTTTTTCTTCTCTGCTAAGAAAAAACTGCATGCTTAAACCACATAAACCAATTTTTAAAATAATTATTATAAAATAAAAAATATTATAATTATAAATATCAAAAAATTTAATTAATAAGTTTATGGGGTTCATTACATAATAGGCCATAGTTCCAAAAAAATTAAAACCAAAGCCAGCATTAAACATAAAGAAATGCATATTTTTAAGTCCCATAAAAAAACCAGGATATTGGACTTTAGAATCATATGTAGTTATTAAATATTTGCCAAAAGGGGCAATATGATTAATAGCTAAACAGATACAAAAGATGCTGATGGGGATAATAAATGCTAATAGATATTTTAAATACTTCTTCATTTTAATCACATAATCATCTTATCATGAAATATTTTAAATAAAAAGAAAAACTTACCATTTGATAAGTATTATTTTTCTTGATTATTTTTATATTCTTTATATTGTTGCATAATAGGAACTATTTTGGATATGCCATTTATCACATGGGCATGAGCATTATTAGAGTTTCCGCCGGTATTGGATAAAATAACAACAATATAAGGGTTATCATCATCCATAACAATACCTGTTTCATGAACAACTGTCGGAGTAAAACCAGTTTTACTTGCACTGGCAGTTTCTGATAATACTTCTTTAAAATAATTATATTTAGCATTTAAAAGTAAATCAAATAATTCTTTACCCTCTTGATCAGTTTTACTAAAGCGATAAATTTCTTGCCAAATAATGGCACTACTCCGACAACTTAGTTTACCCCAGCGTGAAGTATTACTTAAATGAATTTCTGGAGTTCCTAAATCATCTAACATTTCGTTAAAGCCATCCCATTTATATTTATTTAATAACATTAAATATGCTGAATTATCACTTTCATGAATCATATTATAAATTAAATCTTTAACAGTATAAACCGTACCATAAGGGCTATCTTTAACAATACCTGTCCCTTTATTATAAAATTTAGCTTCATAGGCAATCTCATCATTAAAATTAGCTTTTTCATCAGCTAGTAATTTATATAAATATAGCGCATAGGCGGCTTTAATGGTGCTAGCTGAGGAATAAGATTGGTCAATATTGTAACCAAAAGCCATGCCATCAGTTAAACTAACAACTAAAAAAGAAGAGCCTTCTTTATAATCTTTAAAAATGTTAATTAAATCCGTTTTTAAATCCTCAGGCATGGAATAATTATCGTTTGCTATTTCCAAAGTTTCTTGATTAGGTTCTAAGGAAACTAAATCTAAATAATAATTTTGCTCTATTTCTTCATCATTTGCACTAACCTCATCTGCTGTTTTTATTTGTTTAATTCGGGATTTATCTGATGTTTCTTCTTGGAAAGCATGTGAAGGATTACTTAGTCTTATCACAATTAAAGTCACATCTAAAATCATTAATAAAAAAACAAATGTCATTGCCTTTTTGCGCATATGTCCTCTTCCTTGTCTTTTAAAATTATAACATACTTTTACAAAATAAAAAGAGAATTTTGGCAAATACTTAATTATTATTTAATTTCGTGGTAAAATACTTAATGGTGAACGAATCATGAAGTTTATTAAAAATTTAAGTGAAAAAGAATATAAAAATTTTTTTGAATCACAAGAGGAAGCCCATTTTTTACAATCTTATGAATGGGGACAAACTCAAAAAGATGGACGCGGCTTAATTCCTTGCTATGTAGGAGTTAAAGATGATAAAAATAAAATATTAGCTTGTGCTCTTTTATTAAAAAGAACAACCCCTTTAAATATGTGCTATTTTTATGCTCCGCGTGGTTTTGTAATTGATTATCACAATGAAGAATTATTTACTT
Source organism: uncultured Bacilli bacterium (assembly GCA_947628495.1). Lineage (GTDB taxonomy): Bacteria > Bacillota_I > Bacilli_A > RF39 > UBA660 > HGM10766. The sequence goes on along the minus strand of CANRAC010000013.1, from coordinate 9,537 downwards.
TTTTTGCAGAAAGTTTAAAAAAGTTTTTAAAAGAAGAAAACGCGATTTATTTAAAAGTTGACCCTGGGGTTAAATATCAAGATATTAATGAAAACGCCGAGCGAATTGCTGGAGAAAATAATAAAGATATTTTTGATAATTTTATTAAAAAGGGTTTTATTCATAAAGGTTTTTATAAATTATATGAAGGTAATCAACCCCGTTATACAATCCGCGTGCATTTAAACAAAGATAAAGATGAAATTATTAAAAATATTTCGAAAACTTACTTAAATACTATTAAAAGAAGTTATAGTTATGATTTAGAAATAGAAGAAGGAAATGACATCGATATAATGCACGATTTAATTTTAAACAATGCTCAAAAAGATGGTTTCCACGCTTATTCTTATAATTACTATCGCAGTTTTTATAAACATTTTCATAAATCTGGGCATGTTAAACTTTTAAATATTCGCTTATATCCTGATAAAATAATTAAGAAAGATAAAGACGAATTAAAGGATTTAAAAGCCAAAATTAAAAACGAGGAAATTAAAAAGAAAAACTTAGCTGATGCCCAAGATCGTGTGAAACGTTTAGAGAAAGATTTAGAAATTTTCAAGCCATATGCCAAACAATACCCAAAAGGCAAAATTGTTTGTTCGGCTGCTGTAACTTACACAAATTACGCTTCTTGGCTTTTATACTTAGGTAATGATAATTTAGGGGAAAGAACTTTTGCCGTTAATCGCTGTTACTATGAAGCTTTAAATGATGCAATTGATAAAGGCTTAAAATTTTTTGATTTATTTGGAACAGTCGGTGATCCGAAAACGACTTATAAAAAGCTAGCGGGCTTGCATGAGTTTAAACGCAAATTTGGGGGCGAATATATCGAATTTTTAGGCGAATTTGATTTAGTTAATAAACCTTTTTGGTATAAAGTTTTACCAACTTTATTAAAAATTTATCGCCAACTAAAAAAATAACACTTAAAAAGTATTGAGAAATTTCAATACTTTTTTAGGTGTGTTTTTATATTTTATAAATTTTGTTTGTAGTAGTTTGAAATTTAATTTCTAGTTATTATTCACCTTCCTTTACTATTATCAGTATAAATCTCAATTATGATAATATGGTGAAGAATAGGTGAATTATTTAGGTATTTCAAAATAAAAGGTTGTGCCTTTATTTTTTTGACTCTTAACACCATACTTAAATTTATGTTCTTCCAAAATCGCTTTAACAATTGATAAACCTAAGCCCGTGCCCACCACATTACGTTGATGATTTTTTTCATTTTTATAGTACTTATCCCAAATATAATTGATTTCTTCTTTTTTTATGCCTTTGCCACTATCTTTAATAGCTACTAAATAACTGGTATTTTGCTTGACTACTTCGATGATGACATCTTTATTTTTTCCGGTATAATTAATGGCATTATTAATTAAATTATAAATAACTTGATTTAATTTATTCTTATCAGCTTTGACTTTGACTTTAGCAGGAGCTATAAGGGTAAGTTTGTAATCTTCTGTCTCTTTCATTATTTCATATTTTTTTAAAATGCCTTTTATCTCTTTAATTAAATCATATTCTTCTATTTTTAAACTTTCCACACGAGCTTGAGCTTTGGATAATAAAAGAATATCATTAACTAACATGTTTAAACGGTCGGTTTCATCAATAATAATGGCTAAATGATTATCGCGTTTGTCTTTGTCTTTATAAGAAAAGTCGCGAATCATCTCGGCATATGCTTTAATCATCGTTAAAGGCGTTTTTAAATCGTGAGAAACATTGGCCATTAAATCTCGACGTAATTCATCTATTTTCATTATTTCCATATTGGCATTATTAAGATTTTCGGCTAATTCATCTATTTCTCTAATCCCACTTTTTGTAAATTCGAGATTTTTGTTTCCTAAATTTTTGGCTTTTTTAGTAATCTCAACGATGGGTCTAGTTAGTTTTTTCGAAATATATAAAGCAAGTAAACAAGATATAATAATGGCTAGTAAGGTAATATAAATTAGTTGATTACGCAACACAACGGAAGTAGCATGAACATCTTCGAGATTAGCATAAACATAGATTATTCCATCATCCTTTTTAATAGCCGAAAGTAAGCCTTTGACTTCATATTTTTTATTCACTAATTTTAGAGTATTAATATCTTTATCCATATTTAGTAATTTATATTTATAGTTTTCTAATAAGGAGGAAGAAGTATTTAAAATACAAGTAGGCATTTTCGTATTAAAACTCAAAGTCTCACTGCCTAAATCAAGTTCAATGCATATATCATTTTCATAAGCTAATTTTTCTAATTCCAACAAATCATTATCATCATACTGTTGAATTTCTTGAGAAATTTTTTGCATCGTTTTTATTTGATAACGTTCGTAAAATACTCTTAAAAAAAGAATTTGAAAAAACCATAAAGCTAGAAGAATAGTAGTGGAAAAGACAACTAAATAACAAATTGTTTGAAAATTAATACTTTTATTTTTTATATTCAAACTTATACCCCATTCCTCTTATTGTTATAATAAATTTGCGATATTTTTGCAAGTTATTACGTAGTGTTTTAACGTGGGTATCGATAGTACGATCTTCACCTAAATAATCATAGCCCCAGACTTGTTCTAAGAGTTGCTGGCGAGATAAAGCAATATTTTTATTTTTAATAAAATATAAAAGCAGATCGTATTCTTTAGGCGTCAGATTAATTTTGACATTATCGACCATAACTTCATGGGCACTATCATTTACAACTAAGCCCTCGAAAGTATAAATGGCATCTTGAGAAGTATTTCTTTTAGTAACTGCTTTAATCCGCGCCATTAACTCTTTAGGAGAAAAAGGTTTGGTCATATAATCATCTATTCCTAATTTAAACCCATAAAGTTTGTCATACTCTTCAGCTCGGGCCGAAAGCATGATAAAAGGAATGTCTTTGATTTTTTTAATTTCTTCTACTGTCTTATAGCCATCCATTTTAGGCATCATAATATCCATAATAATAACATCATAATCATTATGACGTACCTTCTCTAAAGCTTTTAGACCATCATCTGCTTCATCAACAAGATAATTTTCTAAGATGGCATATTCTTTTATGACATCACGAATTAATTGTTCATCATCTACAATTAAGATTTTCATCTATATCACCACTTAAGTTAATATTATACTAAAAATGTGATAAAAAAATGAAATTTATTGACTTATGGAAATTTTGTGATTAAATATATTAACAAAAGGAGACGGTTTGATGAATAAAAATATTATTGCCTCTAAAGCAGAATTACTAAGTTTGCTAAAAAAATATAAGCCAATATTCAGTCAAGAGATAATTGAGGATTTAAACGGTTTAATAGAACTGAAATTTTCAGTTTTCAATAAACAATTTTCCCAAATTGTACCTGATGATTTTATGGTGCGGGTAGCGAGATATAACATTTTTAACCGAGCCATTAAATTAGCAACAAAAGTTAATCCTGAATTAAACATAATAGAAGATAGAGAAAAAGGACAATTATATATATTTTATAAAACTTACAAAATATACAGTTATATTATTCATTCTCTAGAAAATGAAGATACCTCTGATATGATTTATTTATACCAAATAATCGAGAATCCTAATTTAAGGGATGAAGAATTGGCTAATGCAAAATTGCAATTACAAGAATGGCAAAATGCCCAAAACCCTTATTATCAAACGTCACAAAAAACAATAGATGCTTATTATTGGGAATTGCAAAGAAGTAGAAATATAGCAGCATGTAAGGATAAAATTGTAAATCTTATCAAATACAGTGAAATAAATGATCAAGAGAAAAATATAATAAATAATGTTAATCAAATATATCAGGAAATTATCAACGATTATGGACTGACTAACACAGAATTTATTTTAAGAGATCAAATTTGCTCATTACCACGCTATCGAAGTAATATGCAAAAAACTTTGACAAAAAAAATCGGAAAATTAGAAGTTGTTAAAAACATTAAATACATCTAAATTACTTAAAATCTAGATATATAAAAAAAGTACTATTCGCACTTTCTAAATATTTTTTAGGATATTATCTAATTCTTGTTGGGTTATATTTAATGATTGGCAAATTATATCTTTGGATACACCATTTTGATAACAGTTTAAAGCGATGTTCTTAGTAGTTTCTTCCAATACTTCTTGTCTAATTAAGATTCGATCAAGCTTTTTTTCCATAAAAAAATCTCTATTTTAGAGATAATTTTTTAAATCTTCAACATCGTCTTCTTGCATTTTGACATAGTCTTCCGCTATTTTTTTGACTTGTTCTTCCATAGATTTTTGATTTAATAGTCTTCTTCCTTCAATAATGCCCATATTTGTCCCCTGCATTATGAGCTCAGCTAATTTAGATGTTGTATCATCACTCATTGTTTTCATTTCGATTCCCCACCAAGTCATGGCTTTATTCATAGCACTAGTTTCATGAGGATCTTTTTCAGAATATTCCGGATATAACTCTTCAATTTGCGCAGCGACATCTTTATATCCATTATATTGTTTTTCTAAAGTGGATTTAAAATCTTCATCTTTAACTTTATCCATTATAAAAGATATAGCGTCCATTCCCATACAAGCTCCCTTATGTAATTCATCTAAAACATTTACTTCTTCTTTTTTTTGATCTTTTTCCATAATCATTCTCCTTTTATTTTTAGCATGAAAAATTTGCGAGTTTTTATACCATTTTTTTAATTTTACACTAAAGTACGAGTATATTATTGCCAATTTAATGCAAACTAAAAGTAAAGAAAGGAGTTTGAAAATGTTAAAGAAAAGATGGATACTTTTACTAGCTATTATTATTGGTTTATTAGTTATTCCAAATATTAAAGTTAGTGCCTTAACAGAAAGTGTAGTCCATGACCAAGCAGAATTTTTAGAAGCTTTACAAAATAAAGAAGTAAGTACGATTATTTTAGGTAATGATATTGAAACTACCCAAAAGATTAATATTACCCGTCAAGTTACAGTTGATGGTGATAATCATACTATGAAATATGTCGGGACTTTTGGAGAAGGAAAAAGTTCGGACAATAAAGTTTGGGGTGGAATATATCTTTTACAAATCTATAAAACAGTAGCCACTGTTAAAGATATTAAATTAACCGGTGGAAATGCGGCGATATTAGTTAATGGAGGAACTGTTAAACTTCTTGGTAATGTTGATGTTTCGGGGAATGGTTTTGGAGGAATCGAACTTTCTCAAGGTAAAGGAGTAACTAATCAATCTCGTATGATAATTGATGAAGATACTAATTTAGTTAATACAACAGAAACTGCCGATACTCCAACAATGTGGGTACCTAGTGACTCTAAAGATGCCGTTGTCGAGATGGATGGAGAGTTAAAAACCATTAAATCGGGAGCTGAATTATCATTAACAGAAATTGAAAGTTTATTTTCTGAAGTAAGTCCTGAAACAAGTGATAAACTAAATATTATCATAATGTTTGGTATCATGGGAATGGCACTTTTATTCTTTAGTGTTTACCGTTATAAAAAGAACCTTAATTAAGGTTCTTTTTCAATAAGTTTAGCGTGAATCACAATGCGATGGCTAAAATTATCTTTACATGTTGATAACGTTAAAATATTGTCGATATTTGTCGTATCAGTATCAAATTGTTGTTTACTTCTTTTTAAAATTTTGTCAATAAATTTTAAATAAGAATTTTCATTAATAAACTTAGTAGTAAGATAATAACTTTCTTTTGCTATTGTATAAGCACTAAATATTTGCCATTTACTTTTATAAAGCGGGGTCGATAATTCTATTATATGACTATTTTTATCCATTAAAAGTTTTTCCAGGCTACCAAACATTGAACCATCCACCCGAGCATGACCATAAATAATTGTATTTTTTTTGATGTTTTCTAAATCATTGCGATAATCTAGGAAAATTGATCCTGCCTCATTTTCTTTTTTTAAAAAAGAATGATTAAGATAATAACTATTGTCTTTCGCTTGAACAACGGGATAATCAATTTTGGTATTTTCAATAGTTAGCCACCCTACTACATCGGCATTATCTTGTTTTAGTTTAGGAAAATCGATTTTAATTTCCGATTCCGTACCCGCAGGTACTGAGCTTTCCGCTTCTTTCGGAATTTTTGCTTCTGTTAGAATATTGTTATCTATATATTTATATGTTTTTAATTTTTCTAATAACCTTTTTTCTTCTTCATTATCTTTCAACCATTTCAAAATGCCAGTGGCACTATAGGTTACGATAGTTAATGATAAAAGAACAGCTATCAGCAACTTACTTTTTTTCATAACATACTTCCATTCTAGTTATAGTATGTTTAAATAAAAAAATAACATGTAAATAAAATAATATAATTTATTTATTGGATTTATATTTTTTAACAGCACGAAAACATATTGTCTTAAGAACAAACGTTTGATATAATTTTTATGGATACTTAATAGTTGAGTGCTTACCTCCGAAAGGAGGTGATGAAATGGCTAAAAAAGATTTTCTAATCTTTGCTTTAATCATTATCATCCTTCTACTTATTATTCTATTATTTAAGTGATAATGAATATTAAAACGAAAAAGCACTCAATCCAACAAGATTAAGTGCAAACCCATTGGTGAGTACTCAACTTTGTACTGTTAAGTATCCACTTTCTATTTTATGCAAGTTTCCTTGACAAATACATAATATCATAATAACAATGTTTTAACAAGTAGTTTCCCTAAAATTAGAATTTCTATATTCTATACAAATTTATCATATTTTAGTAGTTTTTGGTAATAATCATTTAGACAATTTTTTAAATAAAAGAAATCATTCTCATTGTTTAAATAAATTCTTTTGTTAATTTCTAACATAATTGATTTTAATCTGGTATCTTTTGTATTTATATATTTATTAGGAATAATAGTTCCGACATAAGGTTTATTAATTTCTACAGAATAACCGCATTTTTTAAAATGTTCAATAGTCATTTTAATTAGATTTTCATCTGTATAAAACGAATCCACTCCTATACAAATATCGGGATTATTATGGCTATTAAATAATTTTTTTACCATTTCATCAGAATAACTATGAAGATCAATTATTACACATTTACCATATTTATTTAATATGTTTGTGCTAATTTTATCCAATTTATTATGATGTTTATTATAGTAAGATTTTATTATAATATTTTTATATTTTTTGTTAGGAACAGTTATAATATTTTCGCAGTCTTTGGTATAAACTACACCCATACCCTTTTTGGCCATAGTTTCTTTAGAGTCATCTTTAAATTTCTCTACATCACAAAATATTCTAGAATACCTAAACTTTAATCTGTTACATTGGTCTGGCACTAATTTATCTATTAAATAATCACTTAAAAAAAGATTTGTTTTCTTTATATAATCTACATCTTTAACGCAAATACTCCAAAACATATTGGGAATTGTTAAAGATGAATGAGGGATATGAAATAAAATATGGCTCATAAAAACCTCCTTTTTATTTATTATAATTTCCTGGCCAAAAGAAATTCGCCTTTAAAAGAATGAAAAATTTATTTACAGTTTTTATCATATTTCATAAAATATCTAGTTGCAGTTGTTTCTATTATTTTAAATCCCAATTTTTTATATAAATTTACAGCATTAGTATTTTTTTTATAGACCCATAAATAAACTTTAGGATTATTATTCAATACATTAGTTAATATATTGGTACCTATCCCTTTTCTTCTATAATTTTTATGTAAATATATTTCATTTAATAAAATACCATCTTCATATTTTTCTAATAATAAACATCCCACTTTTTGGCCGTGAATGTTTATCAGTTTATAATCATTAATTTGGTGAGGAACAGTATTTTTAACATAAGTGGCGATTTTTTCTCTTTCCTCTTCAGATAAATCCTGACTATAATCTAAAATACTTGCTACTTTATATGTTACTAATAATTTTATATCATTGTTAGTGGCACACTCTAATTCATATTCGCTAGGATTTTTCATAATATTCTCTTTTCTTTTTTTTATATTATAGCATATATCGAGGGAAAAATATAACAAGTCGTTTTCTATTTTAATTAGTTCAAGGTTACTATCAATCTGGGGAAAGTAACAAGGTTATTTATAACTTTTTTGATATACTGCTATTACATCCTTAAAACCTAATCCACATCCTAAACCAGTAGGATTCAACTCATAATAATCAATATCCAAATCTTTTAGATATTTTATAAACTGTACATTTCTAAAAGCGTACAATTTATCTAGTAAGATTCGTTTTCCTTTTTTATTAGCAATTTCATCATGTAAAATTTTAATACTTACGTTAGATGATAATTATAAATTTTTACAAAATAGACTAGAAAATATAAAAATCAAATATTTAGAAGAAGATTTAGCTAATTTAGCTAATTCATTAAATGATAAATATGATTTAATTAATTTAACAAACATTTATGAATATGTTAATTCTCAAATATTTTATAATGATGCCCAAAAGTTTACCCAGTCTATGTTTTCTATACTACAATTTTTGAATAATTCTTGCCAAAAAATCAATACATCTTCTTTTAAACTACCTTTTAAATAATTAAAAACATTTATATTAAAGATATCTTCATACATAAAATTCAAAAATTCTTTTTTAGAAAGATTTTTAATTGCTGCAAATTTTAATTCTGTAAAATATCTAGAAAGACGATTAATGTCAAAGCATGTAATTTCGGTAATTCCATTTAATATTGCCTCTAATTGATGATCGCCAGAAGCAGTTGGCAATAATGCCCTTTTGTAACTGCCATCTAGAACAGGCATATACTCTTTAATGTTTTCAGTTGTATTTTGATAGATTCTGTTATATTTTTGCATGTTATCATACTCATTAAAAAAGTCTGAACATTTTACAATTTCAATTGCTTGATTAATATCCTCCTCTAAACTTGCCATTAAAATCCTCCTTAAAGCGTATTTAATATATAAAAGCAATAATTTGGCAAAGTAGTATTTATGCAAGTCTCTTTGACATATTCATCATTACATAAAAGAACTTCTTGCAAATGCTATTATTTTTTACTCATTATTTTCCGTGTTGATATCTTGTGCGCCTATTTTTATATAAATCTTCAAACGTATGATGTCCATCACTTATTTTCTTCTCTGAAATATTTCCATCATTTTTTTGTTTGTATTAAATTATTTAATTCGTTTATATTCATACATTATCTTTTTTATTTATATATGTTGTTATAACTTTTTATAAAACATATTACTGTATAAACAAATGTTTTGTATAATTGATTTGGAACATTTAATAGTTGGGTGCTGCCTCTATCTGTATAGATTGGAGGTGATGCTTGATTGAATAAGAAAGATTTTTTAATCTTTGCTTTAATCGTTGTCATCCTTTTACTTATAGCATTACTTTTTGTAATTCTAAATTAAAAGTGCACCTAACTCAAACAGTTTGAATTAGGTGCTACACAAATTATTGGGTAACACTCAAC
>CANRAC010000012.1 GCA_947628495.1 uncultured Bacilli bacterium | reverse complement strand
GAAGAAAGAGGAATTATTGGTCCTTCTAATGGCTCTAAGCCTCGAGAAGTTTTAGTTAAATTGCAAAAAGATGAAGATGAATAAAAGCTCTAGGGCTTTTTTTATTATAAAAAAGTTGTTTCGTCTTTTTAAATGGGTTATAATATTTTTAATGGTGATGGTTATGTCTTCTTATGTTTTAATTGGAAAAGTATGTGGGACACACGGTATTAAAGGTGAAATTAAAATTAATTCTAATCATGAATTAAAAGAACAAATTTTTATCCCTAATTTTAAGCTTTACTTTGGCCCAAACAAAATAGAAGAAAAAATAATTACTTATCGTCATCATAAAACGTATGAAATGGTTACTTTAGAAGGTTATAACAATATTAATGAAGTTTTAAAATATAAAAATCAAAACGTTTATGTTAAAAGAGAAGATCTTACTATTAAAGATTATTTATTAACCGATCTATTAGACTGTGAAATTATTGAAAATAATATAGTTTTAGGAAAAGTTCTAAATGTTATTCCTAATGGATCTAATATATTGCTAGAGGTTAATGGTCCTAAACATTTCTATATTCCTAAAGTTAATGACTATATTGAAAAAATAGATATAGCTTCTAAAAAAATTTATGTTAAAAATGTAGGAGGATTGATGTTATGAAAATAGATATACTAACTCTTTTTCCCGAAATGATTAATGGCTTTTTAAATGAATCAATAATAAAAAGAGCTCAAGAACAAGGAAAAGTAACTATTAATTTGTTAAATTTTCGCGAATTTTCGCATCTCAATAATCAGCAAGTAGATGATACTCCTTATGGTGGAGGAGCAGGGATGGTCTTAAGGTGTGAGCCTATTGTTGAAGCGCTTGAAAGCGTTAAAGATGAAGATAGTTTAGTAATATTACTTTCACCTCAAGGAAAAACTTATAATCAAAAAATGGCTAATGATTTTACCAATTACAAGCATTTAATTTTAATTTGTGGGCATTATGAAGGATTTGATGAACGGATACTAGAATATGTTGATTTAGAATTAAGTATTGGTGATTATGTTTTAACAGGGGGAGAGGCAGCCGCAGTAGTAGTAACTGATAGTGTTGTCCGCCTTTTAGATAATGTAATTAATGAAGATTCTAAAGATAATGATTCATTTACAGAAGGATTACTTGATTATCCGACCTATACTAAACCACGAAATTTTAGAGGCAGTCTCGTACCTGATGTCTTACTTAGTGGCAATCATCAAAACATTGCCAAGTGGCGTCATGAGCAACAAATAAAGAAGACTCAAGAAAAAAGACCAGATTTATTAAAGTAAAGAAGTGATAAAATGAGCTATTTAATCAAGAAAGATAATAAAACAAATACTATAACTTATATGCAATATGATATGAAAGGTTATAAATTTACGCCCAAAAGTCAAAAAAATGCAAGCATTCAAGTCAATCAAATAGTTATTATTAATCCTCAGATGATTGATAAAATTTTAACATTAAAATTCAATTCTACTTTTAAGAAACTAATGGCTTTTGTTTTAAATTATCTTAATGATACTTCTAGTGATACAACCGATGGAATCTATGCTTTAGGAGAAATTGATCGCTTAAAAAGTATAATTTTTAAAAAATATCAAGCATACTTAAGTGTGGAAAAACAAAAAAACTTTTTAGATAAATTAGCTTTTTTAGAAAACCAAATAAATATGAAAATGATGATGGCCTATCAGTTTATGCCCCCTGAATATCAAGAAGAACAAACCCAAGGTCGAGGAAGATAAAATTTCTCGATTTTTTTGTGCTAAAAAAGGAAAATGCTATTTAACCTATAATATATATAATGAAGGTAGTTATTTTTATTAAAGAAAGGTCATATATGAATGAAATAGTTGATTATAATAAGAAGCCACAAAAAATAATTATTGGAGCGATAATTGCGATTATTTTACTTATTGGCGGCGGTCTTACTTATTTTTTAATTTATAAATATGATAAAAAGGGTGATGGAAAGCAGACAGTAGCTAGTCTAACAGATGATTTAAAAAGTACCGAAAAAGTAGAGCAAGAAGAAGATAATTCTCCTGCCAAGACCGAAGAGACTGAAAAAATAAAAGTTGATATTAAAGGAGCCATTAATAGTCCGGGAGTATATGAAGTAGATGAAGGAACGATAGTTAATGAACTGATTAATATGGCTGGAGGAATAATGAGTAATGCTACAACTAAAAACATTAATTTAAGTCGCCAGTTACAAAATGAAATGGTCGTTATTATTTATACGCAAAATGAACTAGAAACTAAAGAAAACGAAATTAGTGATGTATGTTATGAAAATGATGTAGATATTTCTTCTTGCTATCAAGAAAAGCAGTCTATTGTTATTCCTAGTGCCGAAGAAAATACAACTAAAAAGGATAATAATACTTCCTCTACAAGTGTAGTTTCTTTAAATAATGCTAGTAAAGAAGAATTAATGACTTTAACTGGTATTGGTGAAGCAAAAGCTCTAAAAATAATTGAATATCGCGAAAGTAATGGCGGTTTTAAGAGCATTGATGAACTAATGAATGTTAAAGGCATTGGTGAGGCGATATTTAATAAAATCAAAAACAATCTTACACTCTAATAAATTTATTCTTTTCTTAATTGGGAGCTTGATTTTATATTTAATAATATATTTTAATGTAATACCTCATAAAAGCCATATAAAGATTAATTCTCAGGCGCTGACTGGTACATTAATTAGTCAAAAATTAGATGGAAATAAACTTTCTTTAATTATCAAAACACCGGAAAAAATACAAGTTACTTATTACATCAAAAGTGAAGAAGTAAAAACTAGAATCGCTACAACTTTAAAATTAGGAATGAAAATTAAGGTTTTAGGAACTCTAAGTATTCCACCGGCAAATACCATCCCTAATACTTTTAATTATCAAAAATATCTATATCATAATAAAATATACTATTTAATGCAGGCGCAGGATATTAAAATTATAAATACAAACGTAAATGTTCTTTATAAATTAAAAAATCTTTTAATCCAAAAAATTAGTAATATGGAATATAAAGAATATTATTATGCTTTTATTTTAGGGGAAAAATATTATATAGATCAAGATGTATGGCAATCTTATCAAAAAAGTGGAGTTACTCATTTATTTGCTATATCTGGAATGCATATTGCGTTATTTATCGGTCTCATTTCCAAATTATGTAGTTTTTTTAAAATAAATTCCACTTTTAAAAATATAACTATTTTTAGTTTTTTGTCATTTTATTTAGTTTTAACTGATTTTGCAGCCAGTATCTTAAGAGCTGGAGTATTTTTCGTTTTTAGATGGTTAAATAAAAGTTTTAACATTAATTTACCTAATATTAAAGTATTATGTTTCACAGTAATTCTTTTATTGTTTTTAAATCCTAATTTATTATTTAATCTAGGATTTTTATATTCAGTATTGGCAACATTTAGTTTAATATTAGGGACAAGTAAACATAAGAATCAAAATTACTTTCTTAATATAATAAAAACTAGTTTAATAATAAATATCGTATCTCTACCTCTAACTTTATATAATTTTTACGAAATAAATATTTTCAGTTTTTTATTTAATTGTCTTTTTATTCCTTTAGTTACTTTCATCATTTATCCATTGATATTAATAAATTTTATATTGCCAATATTTTCTTTTTCCTGTGCCTTTGGACTTTTAATTATGGAAAAACTCGCCGATCTATGTGCACAGTTATCGTTAAATATAGTTATACCTAAAATAAATATTTTATTTATTATAATTTATTATTTAAGTTTATTTGTCTTATGGTATTACAAAGACTTTAAGATTATTATATTTCTGGGCTTATTTATTATATTTTGGAAAATAACACCTTTTTTGGATGCTAATTTTTATGTCTATTTTCTAGATGTGGGGCAAGGGGATAGCATATTAATACGTAGTGAATTTACAAATAATGTAATTATGATTGATACGGGAGGAAGATTGCAATACTCTAAAGAAGAATGGGAGAAACAAAATCATCAATATCAATTAAGTGATAAGACGATTACTTTTTTAAAAAGTTTAGGAATAACTACTATTGACTGGCTTATATTAACGCATGGGGATATGGATCATATGGGAGAAAGCGAAAATTTAGTTAACAATGTGAAAATTAAAAATGTCATTTTCAACCGGGATTCATTTAATGATTTAGAAAAGAATTTAATTACTATTTTAAATCAAAAAAAGATTAATTACTATCAAAATATTACACAAATAAATATGCATTTTAATAAGTTAAATTTTCTAAATTATAAAATATATGATAATGAAAATGACAACTCCAATATAATTTACTTAAATTATCAAAATTACAAATTTCTTTTTATGGGTGATGCGGGGATTAATGCTGAAAAAGATTTATTAAAAGAGTATGATTTTCCTAATATCGATGTTTTAAAAGTTGGTCATCATGGCAGTAAAACTAGTAGCAGTAAAGAATTCCTTGCCAAAATTCAGCCGAAATATGCAATTATCTCTGTCGGCAAAAATAATAGATATGGTCATCCGGATTCCGAAGTTTTAGCCAACTTACAAGAAAGTAAAATATTTAGAACAGATATAAACGGCAGCATTATCTTTAAAATAAAAAATAAGAAATTGCAAATAAAAACAAGCGCATCTAATTAAGAAAAAACTATACACCATTAATGCTATTTAACATAATATATAATGTACGTTATATAACGTTTTATATAGATGAAGAAGGGCATTTACTTGTCCTTTTTTCATTTGTTTAGTAAAATAATGTTGGTGGTAGTATATGAATGCCTATTTAATTGTAAGTGAAAGTTTTCGCTTAATAGATGAGCAAATAGAAAAAATTGTCAAAAATAATCCAAATATTATTAAATTTGATATGCAAGAGGAAAGTATCGAAGACTTAATTAATGAGGCTGCCTATATATCTTTGTTAAATGATCCTAAGTTTATAGTTGCTAAAAATGCTAATTTTTTTAGCAGTAGTAAAATAAAAGAAGAAGATAGTAATAAATTATTGAGTTATTTAAATAATCCTAATCCGCAGTCAACCATTATTTTTACGCTAAATACTAAATTAGACGAAAGAAAAAAAATAACAAAATTAATGAAAGAAAAATATCAAGTAATAGAAATAGCTAAATTAAATGAATATGATATGAATAAAAAAGTTAGTAATCTCTTAAAAGAAAATGGCTATAAAGTGGATTTTGAAGCAGTTCGTTATATTACTAAAAGTTGTTTAGTTAATTACGATTTAATTTATAATGAAATTGAAAAGATAAAACTATGTTATTTGAATCAAAAAGATTTAACTTTTGAAGATATAAAAGAGATAGTTTCACCTTCAATTGAAGATAATGTTTTTAAATTCATAAATGCTATTGTAGAAAAAAAAACTAGATTGATGTTTAAATACTTTAAAGATTTAAAAATCTTAAAAGAAGAGCCCATTGCTTTCATTTCTTTGTTAGCTCGCGAATATCGCAATATGTATTTAATTAAAACACAAAAGAAAAATAGAAGTCAAAGTGAACTTCTGAAACTTTTAAATATCCAAAAATGGCAATATGATAAACATGAAAAATATGCTTATGAATATAGCGAAAAAGAATTAAAAGAAAAATTACGTGCTTTATTAAAATTAGATACGGATATTAAAACAGGTAAAATTGATAAATATTTAGGTTTTGAATTATTTTTATTAAATATCTAGATAATAGTACAAATGTATGTTATTATATAGAAGGTGATACAATGTATAATTATATAAAAGGAAAATTAGCTGATCAAGAGAGCAATTTTATTGTCTTAGATGTAAATGGCGTAGGTTATCAAATATATGTGGCTAATCCTTATAGTTTTGAATTAAATAAGGAATACCAAGTTTTCGTCTATAACCACATTAGAGAAGAAGAAAATACATTATATGGCTTTAAGACCAAAGAAGAAAAGGAATTATTTTTAAGATTAATTGAGGTGAAAGGATTAGGACCGAAAATGGCTTTACCAATGCTAGCTACGGGTAGTGTCGCTGGAATAATTGATGCCATTGATAGAGAAAATATTTTATATTTAAAAAAATTTCCGAAAATTGGCGACAAAGTGGCGCGTCAAATTATTTTAGATTTAAAAGGAAAGTTAGCTATTTCTGTTAACCAAGAAGAAGAAAACTCCCTAGATGAATTGACTAATGTGTTATTAGGCTTAGGTTATAAAATGGCTGATATAAAAAGAGTAATACCCCAAATTGATAATAGTTTAACAATTGAAAATCAAATTAAGGAAGCTTTAAAATTATTCTTAAAATAGAAAGGATGATTGCAAATGGAAGAACGTATTTTAACGCCTGAAGAAATGACTAGTGATGAATTTGAAAAAACGATTCGTCCTTTGAGTTTAGAAGAATACGTTGGTCAAGAAGAAATAAAAGGCAATTTGGATGTTTTTATTAAAGCCTGTAAATTACGTAATGAATCTTTAGATCACGTATTACTATATGGTCCTCCGGGATTAGGTAAAACTACATTAGCACATATTATTGCTAATGAACTGGGGACTAATATTCGAACTGCCAGTGGTCCTTCTATTGAGAAAAGTGGAGATTTAGCAGCTATTTTATCAACGCTTGAACCCGGTGATGTTTTATTTATTGATGAAATCCATCGTATGCCTAGATATATTGAAGAAATTTTATATCCAGCGATGGAAGATTTTGAACTAGATATTATCGTGGGAGCCGAAGGCAATTCTCGCAATATTAAAATAGATCTACCACCTTTTACTTTAGTAGGAGCAACTACCAGAGCTGGGGATATTTCTAGTCCTTTACGAGATCGCTTCGGAATTGTTTCTAAATTAAATTATTATACTTATCAAGAATTGGAACAAATTATTAAAAGAACTAGTCGAGTACTAGATTTTGAAATAGATGATGATGCGGCGTTAGAGTTAGCGAAAAGAAGTCGCAAAACTCCTCGTATTGCTAATCGTTTATTTAAAAGAGTTAGAGATTTTGCTTTAGTATCTGGCGAATCCCATATAACTAAAGAAATGACAACCAATTCTTTAAAGAGATTGAATGTCGATGATGAAGGATTAGATGGGGTTGATATTGAATATTTAGAAGCTTTAATATTAAAATTTAATGGCGGCCCTGTCGGTGTCGAAACCATTGCTACTTCCATTGGAGAAGAAGTTTCGACAATCGAAGATGTAGTTGAACCATATTTATTACAAGAAGGCTTTGTTAAACGAACAGCTCGCGGACGAATTGCCACTGATAAAGCTTTTAATCATTTAAAAATTGAACAAAGTTTTAGGGAGAAGAAAAATGACCAAAAATAGAATTATTATTGTCGAAGGCCCACAAGGAACTGGAAAGACAACTTTAACAAATTATTTAAGGGATAATATACCTGCAAGTAACTTATACCGTTTATCTGGGCAAAAAGATAAAACTAATAACGGTAAAGAAAAAAGCATCATTATGTATAATGCTTTATTAGATTACTTATATAAAATGCAAGAAGTAGAAATGGACTTAATTTTTGATCGGACATTTTTTACCGAAGAAATCTATGCCCGATTAGGTTATAAAGAATATAGTTTTACAAAAATTTACTTAAATTTGCTTAAAAGATTAGAAAATTTAAATAATCATTATGATTTATATTTAATATTACTTTATTTAAAAAATACTGATTTATATAAACAGCGTCTTGAGCGCGCTTATCATCACAATTATCAAGCATTTAGTATTCAGAATAGTATTGATCAACAAGAAGCATATCAAAAAATGGCTCAAGAAATCAAAAATAATGCTTCCCCAATTAAAGTTTTAGAAACGCCAACCGATGATTTTAGTTATGCTTATAAAAAAATAAATGGTATTTTTCGGATAAATGGTTAGGATAATAAATGAAAACTGATGATTTTAATTATGATTTACCTGAGGCCCTTATTGCGCAAACTCCTTTAAAAAATCGCTCGGAGTCGAAGCTGATGGTTTTAGATAAAAAAACAGGTAAAATCGAACATAAGCATTTTTTTGATATAATTGATTATTTAAATAAAGGTGACGTATTAGTTTTAAATGATACTAAAGTTATCCCTGCGCGTCTTATTGGGGAAAAAGAAGAAACGGGAGCTGTCATTGAATTATTACTTTTAAAAAATAGGGAAGATAATATTTGGGAATGTTTAGCTAAGCCAGTTAAACGTTTAAAAATTGGGACCATTATAACTTTTGGCCAAGATAAATTAAAAGCAAAAGTATTAGAAATCCTAGATGAGGGTATAATTTATGTGCAAATGCTTTATGAAGGAATATTTTATGAAATATTAAATGAATTAGGGCAAATGCCTCTTCCTCCTTATATTAAGACTAAATTAGAAGATAAAAATCGTTATCAAACCGTGTATGCTAAAAATATTGGCAGTGCCGCTGCTCCGACCGCTGGACTCCATTTTACAAACGAATTACTAAAAAAGATAAAAGCTAAAGGTATTACGATTTTATATATAACATTGCATGTTGGTTTAGGCACATTTAGACCCGTAGTAGTTGAAGATGTAACAAAGCACGAAATGCATAGTGAATTTTATTCTATGGATAAAAAAACGGCGCAGACTCTTAATCAAGCCAAAAAAGAAGGTCGAAAAATAATTGCTGTAGGAACTACGACAGTCAGGACTTTAGAGACTATAATGGCTAAATACCAGGAATTTAAAGAATGTGGTGGGGAAACGAAAATATTTATTTATCCCGGATTTGAATTTAAAGCCATAGACAATCTAATTACCAATTTCCATTTGCCAAAAAGTACGCTTTTAATGCTAGTCAGTGCTTTAGCATCAAAAGAAATTATTTTAAACGCCTATAAAGAAGCAGTTCAAAATAATTATCGCTTTTTCTCGTTTGGCGATGCGATGTTTATTAAATAAATTAAAATGCAAATTGTAAAAAATTTGTATTTTTTTATGTCAGAAAAAAGGAAATCCCTCTTTTATCTATAATATATCTATTGAAAGGAGGTGAATACATGAAGGCATTGTTTTTTACAGGACTAGCTGGTATAAGCTTTTTAATTTGCGGTTTTTTATTTACTGATAATGGAAATAACTCTTTAAAACAAAGTGATACCTATAATGTAAAAACTGCTAATAACCAGAAAGAAAAAAAACAAGTGACAGCCAGTAATCTTAAAGAAATAAAGTATAAAAAATTGGAAACAAAATCAATTGATGAAGAAATGGTCGAACCAGTTATTATGGTTGATAATAATCATAATAGGATACAAAATACTCTGGAGGATTCTCAAGAAGTTCCGCAAATAATTAATAACACTACACCGGAAAATGAAGAAGTAATTGCTAATTCCTTGCTCGAAGAAGAAGAGGAAGAAGAAAATGTTCAAGATTTAATAATGGAAGAGCAACCAAATAATTCAAGTGAAGAACATACTAAAGAAGTAAAAGAAACTATTTCTTTATTATCTAAATCACTTGAAACAGCGCAAAGTATTGATGAATTAAAACCAATTGCTAATAAATTAGATAGTTTAGATACTATTTCTTTAAAAGAAGCCGCAGTTATTCAAAACGATTTAGAAAAAATACAAGATGACTACCATAAAATTTTATTAGTCGATGATTTTTTAAAGAAAACGGATACTTTGTTAAGCTCGGATAAAACAAAGGAAGAAGTTGCTGATATTAAAGAAGAATATACAGAACAAAATATTGAGCAATTAATTACGAATATTCCTAATATAAATCTTAAGAATAACTATCAAGCTAAATTAAATGAAGTTAAAAATGTTCTAACCGATAATACTGCCCCTTCATTAAACATTGGAGATAATCAAGTTATAAATGCAGATTTTCAATTAGAGATAGCAGATGATAATAATTATCAAGCTTTATTAAATGGTCAAGAGTTAACTGATTTAAACATTACCGAAAATGGTGAATACGAATTAAAGGTTACCGATGATGCTTTAAATGAAACTACAGTACATTTTAAAATGGAAAAACCAGTTGAAGAACAAGCAGAAGAAACCATTTACACCGAAATTAACGATGAATCCCAAGAAGAAGCAACAACTTCAACAAGATATCCAATGAATAATTGGTATTTAACCCAAGATTATAGCGGAAAAGGCGGCCATATGGGAATAGACATGGGTAGTTCCAATAAAAAAGAAGAAATATATCCAATTGCTAATGGTAAAGTAGTTTATGTAGGTCAAGATACAAATGGAGCCAATTTAGTTCAAATAATGCATGATATTAATGGAGAACAAGTATTTTCCACTTACGCGCATATGCGAGAAGTATTTTTAAATGATGGTCAAGAAGTTACAACAAATGATCTTTTAGGCATTATGGGAGCCACGGGTAATGCAACTGGACCCCATCTTCATTTAGAAACCGCAACATGTGCCTGGGAATATAACTGTACTTATAGTAATTATAAAAACAGCTTAGTAAGTCCATGGACATATTTACCGCAAAATTAATGTAAAATTTTAAATTAATAAATATTGGTAAATAATCTAAATACTTCTTTAAATCATTAAATAGTAAAATAGGTCTTTCATGAAAAGAAGGAAAATATTCTTTTTTAATTTGTCATAATAAAACATTTATTATATAATGTTTTTTAGTGATAATTATGAAATTAAGTTATGAACTATTAAAAGAAGAAAAACATACTAAGGCCCGTTTAGGACAAATTACAATCCGCAACAAAATATTTTCAACACCAATGTTTATGCCTGTAGGAACGCAAGCGACAATTAAAACATTATCTCCTGAAGAAGTTAAAGAAGCACATGCTGGCATTATTTTAGCCAACACATATCATTTATGGCTAAGACCTGGTGAAGATATTATCCAAAAAGCTGGAGGACTTCATAAATTTATGAATTATGATGGACCGATTTTAACAGATTCCGGCGGTTTTCAAGTATTTAGTCTGGCTAATAGTAAAGATATTAGTGAAGAAGGCGTGCGTTTTAAAAACCACTTAAATGGTGATAATTTGTTTTTGACTCCAGAAAAATCCATTGCAATTCAGAACAAATTAGATAGTGATATAGCGATGAGCTTTGATGAATGTCCTCCCGCTAGTGCCAGCTATGAATATTTACAAAATAGTATTGAAAGAACATTAAGATGGGCTAAAAGAGGAAAAGAAGTGCATAATAATCCTAATCAAGCTTTATTCGGTATTGTTCAGGGAGGGCCAATTGAAGAATTACGTAAGTATTCGGCAATTGAGACAGTAAAATTGGATTTTGATGGTTATAGCATTGGAGGAGTTGCTAATGATGGAGAAGACAAAGACGCAATGTATAAAGCCATTGAATATTCCATTCCTTATCTTCCTAAAGATAAAATTCGTTATTTAATGGGAGTAGGGGAACCTATTGATATTATTGAAGGAGTAATTAGAGGCGTAGATATATTTGATTGTGTTTTACCAACTCGTCTTGCAAGGCATGGTAATGCTTTAACTAAATACGGAAAAATCAACCTTAAAAATAGTCAATATAAAGAAGATTTTACACCCATCTCTCCAGAATGTGATTGCTATGCTTGCCAAAATTACACAAAAAGTTACATTAAGCATCTTATAAATTGCAACGAAACTTTCGGAGCGCGATTATTATCAATTCATAACATTCGTTTTTTAATAAGACTAACCGAAGAATTAAGAGAAGCTATTCAAAATGATAATATTTTAGAATATAAGGATAATTTTATAAAAAATTATTATGGTGGTAACGATGAATAATAACAAAATAATGATTTTAATAGCTGCCATTACAATGTTATTAGTTATTGGTATTCCAACGGTAGTTTTAGTTCAAAAACGTCATAATGAAAAATTGTATAATAGTATGGTCTTAAAAATTAACGAAGCAGCAAAAAAATGCGTTGATGAAGAAGTATGTCAAGATAATAAAATATTTATTAAAAATTTGTATGATAACAATTATCTTTCTAAATTAGTTAATCCCTTAACTAATGAATATATCAGTGAAGATGATTATGTCATTAAAAAAGAAGGAAAATATATTTTTATTGAAAATGAATAAAATTAGTTTTCCTTCTTTTTATTTATACCAATAATTGAACCAAAAATACCTCCTAAAATCAAAATGCCATAGTATAAGAATGTTGAAAGTTTTATATCTTTAGTAAAGAAAATAAGACTAATTAATAAAAGTGTAAAAGATAGCATAAGACTATTTTTTAAACCACACCACCAACCTTTACTGGAAGATGTTTTTCCCTCCTTAAAACAAAGAATAAAATAAATGATTAATAAAGCAATAGTATTAAAAGTATTAATAAATCCCATACTTACTGAAGTAAAATAATTCATTAAAGTAGAAATAAAACCTAAAATTAAAATACCTAAAATAAAGTAGCCCACATTTTTTAAGTATCGTAAAATTTTTTCCATTAAAATCACCTAATTAATCATATGTTATGTTTAAAATAATATGTTTTTCCCATAATAATTGTAGGTGATATAAATGGAATTGTTTTCAATTATGTTTAGAACTGCTTTTTTCTATTTTTTTATTCTTCTTGCCTATAGAATTATGGGAAAAAGAGAGATTGCTCAATTAGGAATAATCGACTTAATTGTCTCCATTTTAATTGCGGAGATGGTTGCAATAAGCATCGAAAATGCTAAAGATCCAATCTTGTATACTATTTTACCTATTAGTTTATTAGTTTTATTAGAATTATTTTTAGCCTTTGTAGCAATTAAATCCCGTAAATTTCGCAATATATTTGGCGGGAAACCATCTTTAATTATCTGTAACGGAAAAATAAATTTTAAAGAAATGGTTAAACAAAGATATAGTATGGATGATTTACTTTTAGAACTTCGTCAAAAAGAAATTAAGTCTATTGAAAATGTAGAATATGCCTTTTTAGAGCCAAATGGCAAATTATCGGTCTTTAAATACAACTTCTTAAAAATCCCTAGTAATTATCCAATGCCTATTATCGTCGATGGTCAAGTTCAAGACAAAGCCCTCCATTATATACATAAAAATAAATCATGGCTAGAAAAAGTTTTAAAACAAAAAAATTTAATAATTGAAAACGTTTTTTACTGTTTTTATAAAGGAAGTAAATTATATATTATTAAACGAAGTGATTTATTATGAAAAAATTATTTAAAGCTCTTGTCTTAGTTTTAGGAATTAGTAGTTTATTTTATATATTAGATAATAATCATAAATCTCAAAATGATTTATTGGCTTTTAAAACCGATAATAAAAAATATATTGCCTTAACATTCGACGATGGTCCTCATTATAAATATACTTCATTATTGCTTGATGGTCTAAAAGAAAGAAATGTCAAAGCAACATTCTTTGTTTTAGGATGTAATGTTGAAAAAAATTACAGTTTGTTAAAAAGAATGGCTGATGAAGGTCATTTAATAGGTAATCATACCTATTCCCATAAAAATTTATATCGATTAAAAGAAACTAAAATAAAAGAAGAAATAGATAAGACTAACCAAATTATTGAAGCTATTACCGGCAAGATGCCAAAATATTTTCGCCCTAGTTATGGTAATTACAACGGAAAAATATTAAAAGTTGCCAATATGGAAGCCATTTTATGGAATGTTGATTCTTTAGATTGGAAAATAAAAAATAGTAAAAGAATTACTTATCGAGTAATTAATAAAGTAAATGATGGTAGTATCATTTTAATGCATGATATTTATAAAAGTAGTGTAAATGCCGCCTTATTAATTATCGATAAACTCCAACAAGAAGGATATAAATTTGTTACAGTAGAAGAGTTATTAAATATG
>CANRAC010000011.1 GCA_947628495.1 uncultured Bacilli bacterium | reverse complement strand
AAATATGTATATGCTTTAATTTTTAGAAAGATTTACTCTACCTAGAGTAAGTTTTTTGATAAGTTTATTTATAAAATTTTGGCCAAATATATCTTGTAAGATATGCATTTTATAAGCAATAAATAGATAAACGCATGCACCTATTAAAGCTATTATAGCTACATATATAACACAACTTACTTTACTAGCGATAGTAAAAGGAATTAATAATTTCAAAATCACTACTACTCCTATCATAGCCAAAAGTGGGATTAATGATTTAGTTATAAGTTTTAACGTTTGCTTATAATTAAGCTTTTCTTGTCTATTTAATGTAAATAATGTGATAAATATTGTTAATAAATATCCAATCATCGTCGCCACAATAGCACCATAATAAGGCGGCAATTTAAGGTGATGGAACAGTAACATTAAAGGTACATCTAAAATGGCATTGGTAGCAAAGCCGGAAATCGTACTTAAGTAAACGGTTTTAAATTTGTTAAGTCCTTGTAAAACAGAACTAGTTATTACAAAAGCATTTGTTAGGATAGCTGTAAAGATACTCAAACTTAAAATCGTAAAACCAAAATTATTCACATTATAAAATAAGGCCCAAACCGGCTTAGCAAGCAAGGATATTCCTACCGCCATCGGCAATGATATAATGAGAATTATTTGCAAAGCTTTATTAAGTTTAGCATTTACATCTTGCCAATCTTTCTTGACAAAAGATGACACAATGGTTGGAATTAAGCTAACGGACATTCCTGTTGCTAAAGAAGAAATTATCATATTGATTTTCGGGGCATAGGTTACTATGGAACTCGTGATCATTTCTACGTTAGTAGCACTATATCCTAAATAATTTAAAGTTCGAATAATTAAAACCATATCGATAAAATGATATATGCTTACGGCTGTGTCAATTATTATAAAGGGAATAGCATAACCAAAGATTTTTTTAATTATTTCTTTATTAGGAACATCATCTCTAGCTAAATTGCCTTCTAAATCTAAGGCTTTTTTATTACGATTTATTTTCCTTTTAATATATAAACAAGCTACTATACCCCCGGCTAAAGCACCAAATAAAGCAATTCCGACGCCAATGGAAACTTGTAAATTAAAAATCTTGATGGCGATAAAAGAACCGCCTATTAAAACGGCAACTCTAACTAACTGTTCTAATACTTGACTGACAGAAGGAGGCTCAATATACTGATGCCCTTGCAAATACCCTTTGGATACGGAAAGATAAGGTATGACTAAAATAGCAAAAGAAACGCAACGAATAACTAAAGTTACATCGGCAATTGTATTTCCCCCTTGTAAGTCTCCTAAGATAGCAATGGCTATATATTTGGCAAAAAAGAAGACGATGCAAAAGCAAACTAGAGATAAAACACCCACTATCCTTGTCCCTATCTTATAAGCTCGTACTTTAGCTTCCTTTTTACCTAAAGTATTATACTCATTTATTAATTTAGAGATGGCAATAGGTAGTCCCGCAGAAGCCACATCTAAAAAGATATTGTATATTGTATAAGCATAAGCATATAAACTAGCACCCTTAACTCCCACCGTCGCATAAAAAGGAATAACATAAAGCATTCCTAATATTTTTACAAAAACAATTGAAGCGGTGGCAATAAAGCTTCCTTCTAAAAATGAATTTTTCTTCACTTATATCCCTACTTACTCGTTATATATTATCATGGCTGAAAAACAATATATCTGTTCTTCTCCAAAGATAGATATTGATACTTCATACTTGATATCTATTATATCACCATTTAAGGTACTAAGAAACATATTTACCGAATTTTCTAAATCTTTCTCGTGATTTTCATCAAAAACTTTTACTTTCATATTATCCCTCAAAAGTAATTTACCATCTACTAAAAAAATAACTTGTCGAAATTACAAGTTATTTCAATTTATATTGAGGAATTGTATTAATAGGAATTGTATTAATAATTTTGGCATAAGCTTCTTCTTCACTAATTTTTTGGTTACTTAAACGAATATTTATTAAATTTAATAAATAGGTTTCTAATTCCGGATAATTTTCCAGCAAGGAATTGATAATTTTTCCAGTATTTAAATTATAAATTAGGATATTTTTTGTTTCATTTAAGTGAATATTTTTAAGATTATTTAGTTTTCTGATAAAATAAGGATAATAGCTAAGCCATGGATCAGTTTGGATATTTAAGCTATTTTCGTTTTCTTGTTCAGTAATAACTGTAATAGGCTGTGCATATTGGTAGATTTCTATGGATTTAATATTACAATTTACAAAACGGAAATTAAACTTAGCATATTGTTTATTATTTATTTTAGCTAAGAGTTCTATTAGGAAATTTACAAACTTAGTAAAGTTAAAAGTAGCCGCCTTTTTTATTAATTGTTCCGTAGACATGAAAGTTTGCATATGCTGAGCAATCTGTTTTTTGTATTCTATTTTTTGCTTTTTGTTTCTTATTCTTTCCGTCTCTGAAGAAGTTAACCATGTTTTTAAGCCTTTTAATTTTTTTAATTTTTCTTCAAGTTCTAATAATCTTTGTTTATCCTCATAAATTCTAGCTCCATATTTACTGATTAGACTTTTGGAAACATTTTCCTTTAGAGGAATGTAATATTTTATTTCGTAAAATTTACTCATAATCGTCTTTAAAATATCTGCTTGTTTAGCACTGGCAAAAAGGTAATTTTTATCTTTTTTTATTAAAGTACAAATTTCTTCGGAATTATTATTAATTGATAGCCAAAACTGATGAAAATTGTGGTTATAATTTTTTGCCGATAATCTTAGTTCCCATATTTCGTTTAAATTTGTATCTTTATATATTAAGTTTAAATTATTTTTAGTTTGGTGATAAATTAGTTCTGCATTTTCCGTAATTTGTTGAGTAAAATCTTCTTGAGCTTTTAATTTGGCTATAAAATCATCTAACTCTGTTATCGTAATTACATCAGTATCGTTAAAAATGTTTTCTTGTGTAGTTAAAAATTCTAAACTGATGGTCCTTGGAGAGGCAAATTTAATATCTTTTATAGGAGACACTTTACTGCGCATTAAACCAGCGTTATAAATGCGAACTGATTCATTTAATAACATTTCCAATTCACTAGCATACGCATTAGAACTTTGAAAGGCAAAATTTTGATTTATTTGTTGCCATCCTTTTCTTAGGATATCACAAGTGCCTTGACCCCAAATTTTATCAGTTGAATTTAAATTTTGACCTAATTCACCCGTCCATAAATATTCAAACATGACTTGTTTTCCTAAAATTGCGTGATTAAATTTTGCTAAACGAACATCATGATCAGTATATGTTAAAAACAAAGCAAGAGGTCGATTATAATTTTTACATTGTTCTTCTATTTCCACTGAAATTTGACTTATAATGTTCTTTCTTTTATAACTACTAATAATAATATCGTAATTACCAAGACCATTTAATAAATTAGGAATATTATCAAATTGAAAATCTACTTTTAAACCGTTTTTATTAACTAACTTATTCGTAACTTTATCTTTACTTAAAACCAAGATTTTTAAATCACTTTTTTTAGTAGGAAATTTATATACTTGATTTTTAATTTTTAAAGATTTGTATTCTTTTTTAGGATCTAAAGCATTGTTATAGATAATATTTTCTATTAACTTATTAGCAAATTCTTCTTTCGTTAAGTTACTAATGGAAATGATATGATTTAACTTATTTAAATTCAAGGCCACTTTGCCACCATTTCTTCGTTGCAGAGTTGCTTTGATTAATTTTCCTTTGTCTACTTGCTCATCAATGTGTTCTTGAATTTCTAAGAAGTTAGCAGTAGTATCTAAATACTGATCGCCTCTAATTATTACATGATATTGATCTAAAATATGTTTGTTTTGTTTAAATATTTTATTTAATGTTAAGATGGATTTAACATAATCGACATGTTCAAACCCAAAATCTTGTAAATCTTGTGCATCTTGAAGATTAGTAGAAACGACTAAAATATTAGTATTCTCTTTAGCTTTAGTTTTGCATAATTCTATGTAAGTAACTTTTCTTTTACCATATCCGTATAAATTATAGTTAGTAAAAAAATTTATTAAGTTGGCAGGGACATTAGCTGCAATTAAATCCCGATTTTTCTGTAAGTTTTCAAATGTTATTAAATCATTATTATATTCCAATATTTTAGTGATTTCGAAATTATGATTATTTTCTATAATATATCGATTTGTTTTTGTTAAATCTTTAATAAACAAATCTAAATCAATATAGTCAATAGAACCAAAATATAATAAAGCTGCTCCAATAATTTGATCATAGTTAATTTTTTGTTTTTCAACCTTTTCTTTTTGCATACTAAATCCTCCTCGCACAATATAATATCATATTTTTTTCATAATAGTTAATTTTTTTATTATATTACTTTGGAATATAGTTTTTGAATATACTTCTGATTAGCAGTTTTCTGCATTTTCCTTTCAAAAGCTACAGAATTATATATTTCTCTATTAAATAATCCTGATTTTTTTAAAGAAACATTATAATAATAGAAATTTAAATCATGATATCTTTCTACTTTATTTTTTAAATATAATAAAGTTATATAAATATACTTAAGAATAGTAACTTTTTGATTGAAATTGAAATCTGAAAATTTAAATTTTAATACTTCTTTAATAACATTCTTAGTTTCTGCTTCTAATACTATACTTTCTTCGTTGAAATAAACACTTATTCCCTGCTGTTGATAATTATTTTGTAAAAATTTATTAAGAAAATACAATATCCAATAATTTGATTTTTTTAAGTTGGATAACGTTATTATATAAGTATTATTTTGATATTCCCAATTTACTGCATTCATATATACTCCTATACTAATTATATAATACCATATTTTGGGTATTAAAAAAACTCAAACTATTCAATTTGAATTGCTTGAGTTATTAATTTTTAACTTCATTTATTAACTAATTGGTTCATATAAAGCAGTAACTGTTTGCATTTTAATACCACTATATTTTTCGGTAGTATTTATAGTACTCCAACCTTTGAATCTATATCCAGCTCTAGCTTTAGGAGCATATACAGTGATACTATCTACGTCTCCTCGACGACCAACAACTACAGAACCAGCCAATTTACCAGAACCAGGTGTAGCAAAACCTTCACATTGACTCATATCGCAATTAAGTTCAACAAACCAAATGACATGATAATCCGGACTATCAAAATCTCCACGTTTTACAGTAATAGAATGTTCGGTATTATCAGCTTGAATACTAGCATTTGCATTATTGGCAGCAGCAGATAATACTGAGGATTGAGCTACATATGAACGTCTTTCTTGAACAACAGCAGCTTCACGAGCAGCTCTTTCTTGTGCTTCTTTTTCCGCTTGCTCTTTAGCAGCTTGTTCTTGAGCAGCTCTTTCGGCTTTAGCAGCATCTCCAGCCTCTTTTTGAGATTTTAGAAGAGCTTCTAATTTTTCTTTTTCGGCTTGTTCTGCTCTAGCAGCAGCTTCTAATGCCCATTGAGGTAAACTATTTTGTTGACTAGTTTGTTTATTAGATTCAGCCTGTTTTTTTGCTTCTTTTTGGGCTAATCTTTGAGCTTCCACTTTCTTTGCAGCTTCGGCTTGTGCTTTTTTACGAGCCTCTTCAGCTTTTCTAGCTTCTTCAGCTTCGCGCGTTTTTTTGGCTTCGGCTTCCGCAGCTTTTCTTTCTTCTTCCGCTTTTTTAGCTTCGGCTTCTGCTTTTTTACGAGCTTCTTCGGCTTTTTTTGCTTCTTCCGCAGCTTTTTGACGAGCTTCGTCGGCAGCTTTTACTTTTGCGTCTGCCTCTTTTTTATTTTCTTCAGCTTTTTTTACATCAGCTTCGGCTGCTTTAATTTTAGCTTTAGCAGCTTTTTTAGCTTCTGGTGTTTTAGCAGCTTTTAATTCTTTTTGGGCAGCTTCAATTTTAGCTTCCGCTTTCTTTATAGTATTTTCGGCTTTTTTAACCTCAGCTTTAGCTTCTTTTTTAGATGTCTCAGCTTTTTTTACTTCTTTATTAGCTGCTTCAACTTTAGCCTCCGCCTTTTGTACTTCTTTATCGGCAGTTTCCTCTTTAGCTTCAGCTTTTTTTACTTCGTTTTCAGCTTTTGCTACGGAAGTTGCTTTTTCAGCAAAACTTATTTTTTCCGCACTATTTACTTTACTAATATCAAAATCAAATGCTTTATTATAACTTAAGGTTACAATAGATGCACCCGCTAATGCACATACTCCTATAGCAATTTTATATTTAGATGATAACTTTTTCATGTTATCCCTCCTCTAGCCCTAATTTTATAATAAACTTCCCTAAAAGTCAAGAAAAAACGGCAGCCTTTTGTAAAATCGGCGTAAGCATAATATGTAAAGCAAAGGTAAAAACGATTATGCTTCAAATACTTAATTATTATTTTGGGGCAATAGATGATTTAACCGTTTAAATCTTATAAACTTTTGATAAGCTTTGTTTAAATTGATTACCTATTAATTTATGCAAAATGTAGGCATCAACCATTGCTAAATTTTGGTAATTATCTTGAGCTTCTTGAATTTTTTTATTTACGGCTTCTGGAGAAGCTTGCTCTAAAACTTGTAGCGTTTCTTTAGCCCAATTAAGCTCATCAATTGTTAGATTAGCTTCCATAAGTTTGCTTAAAGAATGAGTACTTATAAATTGATAAACTTCCAGATATTCTTCGTTCGTCATTTCTTTATTTCCATAATTTTCTAATAAATTTAATACCTTTCTATGATAAAAATAAGTTTCAATTTCCACAAATTCTTCATCAGTTAAAGAACTAACCTTTTTAGAATTTATTTTTTTGATTTTGACTTTTTGTTGCTCACAACTATTTGCTAACCATTTAATCCATTCTCTACATGGATTAAACTTTTCTTTGTTAGACACTTTTAATGTTTCCCTATTTATTATTTCATTAACTTTTAAATTATGATATTTCATTTTCTAAACCCCCTTGAGCAGAGGTATATTATCATTTAAAAGGACTTTTGTCAATTTTTTTAAGGAAATGAAAAAATAAAGCGATAATCAATTTATTAGTGAGTACTTAATATACTAATTATTAAGTATTCCTTTTTATTTTATGCAAAATGTTTTGATTATACTCATATAAAATTTACTTTAAACAAATCTTTTTTAGGCTGCCAAAATTAAGCTTTTGATATTTATTGCCCAATAGTCCAAAAAGGTGCTATAATACTTCTTACAGTTAGGGGAAAAAATTATGGTTCAATTTAAAGCTGGATATTTATTTAAAAAATATTATATAACTTATCAAAAGGAAAAACATGAAATTTTTGAATTTGTCGACTACGTCGCTGGTATTTCATTTATGAATACAGATGACATAAATATGTGCAATGTATTAACGGGGAATCATGCGGGAGTATATGCAGAAGCTCTTAACGAAAAGGCTAACGAGGAAGATTATGTTTTTTATCCTGATAATATTGATATTGCTGTAAAATATAACGATAGTAAAGTAGACTTTGAGCAAATTCGCAAAAAGATTATTAAAAATAAGTTCAGATATTATGTAAGATATAATAAAACCAACTTAATTGCGTTATCAAACGAAGATTTAATAGCCTATTTAGAACAGAATAATAAAAGTCGCTCCGGATTTGATGAAGATGTATTTGAGAAAACTTCTGATATTTCCTCTATGTATGCAGCAATCAAAAAAACAATAATTTCGCAAGATGAACAAATAATGCAAATATTGACAGCCCTTTTTAAAAATCAAAAAGTTGTAGATTCCAATTTAGACATGGATTTAATTGCAAAACTAAAAGAAAATATTTTAATTTATGGTTCAACAGGTACAGGTAAAACGGAAATATTAAAAAGAATTTCCAAATTATATAAAATTCCAATTGTTATTGAGGATGCAACATCTCTTTCTGAAACAGGATATCAAGGCAGAAAAATCACCGATATGCTAGAAGATTTATGCTTAGCAGCCGATGGAGATATCGATTTAGCGGAAAAAGGTATTTTAGTTATTGATGAATTTGACAAGCTGGCTGAAAAACACGGTGATAGTGAATCCCATGTTTCTAGATTAGGGGTACAAAGATCTTTATTAAAATTATTAGATGGCTCTTTATTTTATTTTGATGATAAAAAATTTGATACCTCTAAACTAACAATAGTAGGACTTGGCGCTTTTACTGGTATAAATCAAGGTGATGATTATAAGCATCTTACTACAGATGATTTTATGAAATATGGAATTATGCGAGAATTGATAGGAAGATTTTCTAAAACAATTCCTATGAATCCTTTGCGAAAAGAAGATATAGTTCAAATATTAAAAAAATCTGATTTTAGTCCTTTAAACACATATAAAAAATTATTTGATATATTAGAAGTAAATTTTGAATTCACTGATGATTTCATTGAATATATTGCAGAATTATCCATAGCAAAACAAAGTGGCGCGAGAAGTTTAAAAACTGTATTTGATAATTGTATTAGTAGTGCTTTATTCCGAATTTTTGCTGGAGAATATTCTAGTATTTCCTTAGTAAAACCTAATGGAGAAAATACCAAGCCTTATATTTTAACCAAAACAAAGTAAAAAACTTATTAAAAAATAA
This sequence comes from uncultured Bacilli bacterium, assembly GCA_947628495.1. Lineage (GTDB taxonomy): Bacteria > Bacillota_I > Bacilli_A > RF39 > UBA660 > HGM10766. The sequence continues at coordinate 5,535 of CANRAC010000011.1, read as the reverse complement.
AAGACGTTACACATTTATTAATTGGCTTTTTCTTTATCAAATATTTTTTTAATAATAAAAATCATTACGTAAAGAACAAATGTTTGGTATAATATTGCTGGATACATTTGAAATATATCAGATGCTTTCCCTTTCTATTTATCAAAGGATAAAAGAAAGGTGGTGATATTTATGACAAAAAGAGAATTTTCTCAATTTATTATAATATTACTCCTATTCTTAGTCGTAATCATTTTACTTCTAAAATAGCAAAAGCATCTGATCTCAACAACCGTTGATTTCAGATGCTATCCTAAACAAGGGATTGCATTTGATTAGCTCAATCAAATGTATCCTTTTTATTTTATGCAAGTTTCCTTGACATATTCATCTTATCATAAAAGCGCACTTTTTACAAGGCACTATCTCTTTTTATTCACATTTTCTGTGTAAATGCAAGTATATATTCTAATTTGTCAAATTTAACATAAAATTATTGTGTCGAGAACATTTGTTTGGTATAATTTTGGTGGAACATTTAATAGTTGGGTGATTGCCAAACTTCTTAAAAGAAGGGAGGCGATAGTCTGAACAAGAAGGATTTTTTAATTCTTTCTCTAGTAATTCTTATCTTCCTATTAGTATTATTGCTATTTATAGTTTTAATATAAAAGAAAATCACCTAACTCAACTGCTTTGAATTAGGTGAAACCAATCTTTTGGCAACACTCAACACTAGCATATTGAATGTTCCTTTTCTATTTTATGCAAGTTTCCTTGACATATTCAACATATCATAAAAACGACTTTTTGACAAGTCGTTTTCCTTAATATCCGGAAATTTTCCGAGTTTCATATCCATCTGGTGCCCGTGATCGGACTTGAACCGATACGATATTGCTATCATTGGATTTTGAGTCCAACGCGTCTACCAATTTCACCACACGGGCATATTTAGATTATATCTGATTTTGCTCTTAAAATCTAGATATAATCATTTATTATTTCTGTAAATCGTTTAATTTTTCTTTCATTAATTGACTAGCGGTCGCTGGGTTTGCTTTGCCTCTTGTTTTTTTCATAATTTGGCCTATGAAGTAATCTAAAATTTTAGGACGTTCAGGATCATAAGACGCAACTTGCTCAGGATTTTCCCTAATGACTTCATCAATAATTTGATCAAGTTCACTCGTATCCGTAATTTGCATCATTCCTTCCGATTTCACAATTTCTTGAGGGCTTTTTTGTTTTTCTAAAACTTTAGCAAATACTTCCTTACCTTGTTTTGAAGAAATTGTTTTAGCGTTAATTAAATCAATTAATTCTTTTAACATATAGGGATTTAAGAAAAATTCATTTATCGATATCTCTTTACTATTTAAATAACTTAAAATCATTCCATTAGTCCAATTAGCCACTTGTTTAGCATCACACCCTAAACTAACCGTTTCTTCAAAATAATCAGAAATATCTTTTTGTTTTACTAAGATGGACGCATCATAATCACTTAGGCCATATTTAGTCATATATTCTTTTTTACGATCATAGGCCAAGCGTGGGATTGAAGTTTTTATTTCTTCTAACCATTTCGAGCTAATTTTGAACTTCGGAATATTAGGTTCGACAAAATATTTATAATCAATAGCATCTACTTTACTACGCATATAAATTGTTGTACCACTTTCTTCGTCCCAACGTCTTGTTTGTTGTTCCATGGTATCATATTCATTATTTTCTTTTAGCTTTGTTTGTCTTTTAATTTCGTACTTAATTGCATCGCGAACGCCCCCAAATGAATTAACGTTTTTTACTTCGATTTTAGTGCCCCAATTGTGAGGATCATTTTCATCTAAGTTTTCATCCATAATCGAAACATTAACATCACAACGAACTTGACCTTTTTTACTATCAGCTTCCGAAATCCCTAAATATTGGTAAACACTGCGCATGTGTTCTAAAAAAGCTACTGCTTCTTCTGCTGAAGTGATATCCGGCTCTGTTACAAGTTCTAAAAGAGGAACGCCTGCTCGGTTATAATCAATGGTAGAATAATCATCGTAATGATCTAAAGATGCCGCATCTTCTTCTAAGTGTAAATTATTAATGCGCACTCTTTTTTCTTCGCCATTGCATTCGAAGGTTACTTCACCATAAATTCCGACTGGAATTGGTTTAGTTTCTTGTGTCAGTTGAAATCCCTTCGGTAAATCTGGATAGTAATAATTTTTGCGTTCAAAATACATATAAGCCGGTTGCTGACATTTAAGAGCCATACTAGCCATTAAAGCCATGCGAACTGCTTCTTTATTAACTACAGGTAAAACACCGGGAAAAGCCATATCGACAGGACGTATATTGCTATTAGCCTGTTCTGTATATTCATTTTTAGCACTAGAAAAAACTTTGGTTTTTGTTTCACTAATTTCACAGTGCATTTCTAAACCAATTTTGGCTTTATATTTTCCCAAACTTACACCTCCTTAGCAATTTGATTTTTATAATCCATTGCTTCTTCTAAAGCATACGCAATATTTAAAACGTTAGCGTCATCATAACAATTGCCCGTAATATTTACGCCAACTGGCAAGTTAGAAATAAAGCCATTAGGAATCGTAATAGATGGGAACCCACCGTAGTTACCAATTTGTAAGTGTTCTTCTAAAACCGCAGTATCTTTATCCAAAATATCTTTAGAACCATCTAAATGTTTAGCAGGGCCACTTCCAACAGGTAAAATAACACCATCGTATTTTTTAAATAAATCTTTCCAAGCGTCCACAAGCAATCTTCTGACACGTTGGGCATTGCGGAAGTAACGTTCTTGATTTTGTGATTGCAAAACATAAGAACCGATAACAAAACGTCTTTTGATTAACGGTGAAAAGCCTTTAGTACGATGATCTTTCATCATTTCAATATAATTATCTCCCTGGCCGCGTGGTCCAAAAATAATACCCGTTAGATTAGACATATTACTTGTTGCCTCAGCACAAGAGATAACAACATAAACAGCAGGAGAAGCATTAAGTAAAGTTTTATCAACTGATACCTCTTCGACTTCTATCCCTAAACTTTTGCATAGTTCCACAGTTTTCATAAAATTAGCAATATGTTCTTTTAATTCGGCACTCGGATTCTCATAATTAGTTAAATCAACAATTTCTTTAACATAGCAAAGTTTTTTACCTTTAACTTTACCATCCAAGCTTTCTCTTAAATGAATATGGCTCGAATCCCAACTAGTCATATCATTTTTATCAATACCTTTCATGGCATCAACTACGATCGCAGCATCCTTTACATTACGAGTCATAACACCTAAATGATCTAAAGAAGAAGCAAAAGGAAATAAGCCATATCTAGAAATCATCCCATAAGTAGGTTTATAACCGACAATACCACAATAAGCAGCGGGTTTACGAATAGAGTCGCCGGTATCAGAACCTGTAGCATAAGGATAAACCCCAGCGGCAACAGCAGCAGCAGAACCGGCGGAAGAACCGGCAGTCATTCTAGTTTTATCCCAAGGATTTAAAACTGTTCCCGTATGCCCTGTAGTTCCTGTTCCACCCATTCCAAACTCATCCATTACAGTTTTATTAACAAATACGGCTCCAGCTGCTTTTAATTTAGAAACAGCAGTGGCATCAAAGAAAGGAACATAATCTTTTAAAGTATTAGATGAACCAGTTGATAAAATATCTTTAGTCGAATAATTATCTTTAAGACCACAAGGAATACCTGATAGAAGATTATCAGTTACTTCCACTGGTTGAGCATCGTCTAAGATAGTAACAAAAGCATTACATTCATCTTGAATTTTGTGGGACATTTCTAAAGATTCTTTAATTAGTTCGGCAGAAGTAACTTCTTTTTTTACTAACATTTCATGAAGTTCTTCAATTGATTTATTCATATATTTCATTATTCTCCCACCACCTTTGGTACTTCAATTTCACGTCCGTTTGTCACATCACAATTTTTTAAAATATCTTCTAAGGTACAACTTTCTTCAGGTTCATCTTCTCTTAGTTCATATTCAAAATCATCTAGACAATGCGTCATAGGTTCAACTTTTTCAATATCTTTGATTTTATTAATAGTATTAATTGTTTCATCAATTATTTCAAACTCGGCTAAAACAGAAGCATTTTCTTCTTCGGTTAAGCCAATTAATAATTTATCGGCATAATCATCAACCATTTCCTTGGTAAATTTACTACTCATTTTAATCCTCCTTCTCTATTTTTAAACCTAATTCTTCTAATTGTTCATCTTTCAACGTGCTTGGTGAACCCATCATTAAATCTGCACCCGAAGCACTAACTGGGAATGCTTGAACTTCTCTTAAATTTGGTTCATCTTGAATAAGCATTATTATTCGATCAATTCCGGGAGCCATACCGCCATGAGGAGGAACTCCGTATTTAAAGGCCGTAAATAAGCTATTAAATCTTGTTTCTACCTCTTCCTTTGTATATCCCACTATTTCAAAACCTTTTACTAAGGAATCTAAATCGGTATTACGGATAGCTCCCGAAGCTATTTCATTTCCATTACATACAAAGTCATATTGATAAGCTAAAATTTCTTCTAAGTTTTCCTTTTCATAATCTTTAATACCATTATGAGGAAGGGAAAAAGGATTATGACAGAATTCATACTTTTTCGTTTTCTCATCAAATTCGAACATTGGAAAATCATTAATAATACATAATTCTAACTTATTTTCATCAATTAAGTTTAATTTATGACCTAATTCATCTCTTATTAATCCCGCAAATTTCTGAGCATGATTTTTCTTTTTATTAGCAATAAAGAACATTACGCTATCTTTTTTCATCTTAAAGCTTGTAATCAAATTCTCTCTTTCTTCGGCAGTTAAAAATTTATCAATTGGTCCTTTTAAACTACCATCTTCTTGTAAGGTAACATAGCCAATTCCCGGCATACCAATGGAAGTAGCAAAATCAACTATTTCATTAAACCAGCTATTCGAATTACGCCCAATTTCCGGAACAACAATTACTTTAATAGTACTATTAGTAAATGGTTTAAAGGAAGTATTTTTTAAAGTTTCAGTAGCATCTTCAATTATTAAAGGATTTCTTAAATCGGGTTTATCGGTACCATATTTTTCCATAGCTTCTTGAAAAGAAATTCTGCGAAAAGGACGAGGAGAAACTTCTTTTTGGGAAAATTTCGTAAAAGTATCATAGAAAATTTCTTCACCTATCTCTAAAACATCATCTTCCGTAACATAACTCATTTCTAAATCTAATTGATAAAACTCTAAAGTACGATCTCGTCTTGTATCTTCATCACGAAAACACGGAGCAATTTGAAAATATTTATCAACACCACCAACCATTAGTAACTCCTTATAAATTTGAGGAGCTTGTGGTAAGGCATAAAACTTTCCTTTAAATTTGCGAGATGGAACAACAAAGTCACGCGCTCCTTCCGGAGAAGAAACTGTTAAAATAGGCGTTTGCACTTCTAAAAAATTTAAATCGTGCATTTTATTACGTAAGAAATGTAATACCTCACTACGCA
>CANRAC010000010.1 GCA_947628495.1 uncultured Bacilli bacterium | reverse complement strand
GATGAAATAGTGCTAGCGGGATTTAAGCCAACTAATAGTAATGGAGTAACAGACACCAATTATCTATATTATACAGGTTCATCTAATGATTATTTTTGGAGCTCGTCGCCTCACGGTTCACGTTCGAATTCTAGTAATGCTCGCGGCTTTCGCGGCCGCCTGAATTATCGTAGCTTGGACTACAGCTATGTCACGAATGCTTATGGCGTTCGGCCAGTTATCAATCTAAAAACTGATAATCTGAAAGCCACCGGAGAAGGAACAAAAGATGAACCATTTGAGGTTATCATTAATTAATATTATTAAACTTGATAAACGCTAAGATGCTTATAATTTGAAATATTTAAGAGTATCATTTTGCTATTTTAAACGCTTTTTTACAAAAAACGTAAAAAGTGTACGAAAATAATATGAAAAAACGTGCAAAATGTACGAAAATGTGTTAAAATGAGTATAGGTGATATTTTATGTATAGGAAAATAGAAGAAGAATTAAAAAAATGGCAAGATGATTCTAAAATGCCTCTAATGTTAATTGGGGTAAGACAAGTAGGAAAAACTTATATATTAGATGAATTTTGTAAAAATAATTTTAAAAATTATATATATATAAATTTAGATAAAGAAGAAAATATTGCTAAAATATTTTCCGAAACTATTGATCCTGATACAATAATTGAGAAAATAGAAATTATTAATAATGTTGTAATTAATCCAGAAGATACCGTAATATTTTTTGATGAAATACAAGTAAGTGAAAGAGCTATTACTTCTCTAAAATATTTTTGTGAAAGCAAAAAGCCCTATAAAATAGTTTGTGCTGGGTCTCTTTTAGGAGTTAAGATTAATAGATTTAAATCATCTTTTCCTGTGGGTAAAGTTACTATTAAATATTTATATCCCATGGATTTTGAAGAATATTTAATGGCATTAGGTGAAGATAAGTTAATTAAAGAGATTAGACAACACTATGATTCTAATGAAACCTTAGTAAGTTCTATTCATGAAAAAGCTCTTGATTTATATAAAAAATATTTAGTCTTAGGGGGAATGCCAGCCATAATTAATAATTTTATTGCCAATGATTGTAATATAGCTCATGTTAATTTTGAATTGGCAGAACAAATAATTACCTCCTATTTAGCTGATATGAATAAATATACAGAAAATAGTGAAGGAATTAAAAATAGTCAGATATATAACTCTATACCTAAGGAGTTAGCTCGAGTTAATAATACATTTAAGTATAGTATAGTTTCTAAAGATGCTAGGCAAATAAGATATGAAAGTAGTTTAAATTGGTTATTAGCTAGTAATATGGTATTAAAATGTGACTTAGCTGAAAAAAATGAGTCACCTTTAAAAGCTTTTGTTAATTCTAATAAATTTAAATTATATTTAAGTGATGTTGGTCTACTTAGATCATTAGCAAATTTAGATTATCGAGAAATACTTTTAGATAAAAATGAAATGTTTAAAGGAGTACTTACAGAAAATTATGTGGCTTGTGAATTATATTTGAAATCCAAAGAATTATATTATTATAATTTTGATAGATACGAAATTGATTTTTTATTAAAAATAGAGGGAGATATTATTCCTATAGAAGTTAAAAGTGGAAGAAGAACTCAAAGTAAAAGCCTACAGGAATATATAAAAAAATATAATCCTAAAATGAGTATGCGCATTTCGACTAAAAACTTTGGCTTCGAAAATAATATAAAATCTGTACCTTTATATGCTGTATTTTGTATTAATAAATAATTTTAGGGAACTTATTGTTAAGTTCTTTTTAGTTTATTATAAACAATTTTATAATGATAAATAAGTTTATTTAGTGTATAATAAGGTTTAGGAGATGCAGTATGAATTGGAATGTTAATGGAAACAATATCTTCTTAATGGTTATAGTAACATTTTTGACAAGTGTTGTTTTGATGCCAATTATTAAATATGTAGCTATTCATGTAAATGCTATGGATTATCCTAATGAAAGAAAAGTACATAAAACACCAATGCCTCGTTTAGGAGGAGTAGCTATCTTTCTTTCGTTTTTAGTAGGTTATATGTTATTTGCTAATGGTTCGGTTAGGATGTTATCTATTTTAATTGCCAGTTTTGTTATTGTTTTAATGGGCATATTTGATGATATTAATCCGATTAAAGCTAGATATAAGTTAATAGTGCAAATAGTTGCGGCTTGTATCACAACTTTTTATGGTAATATAGTTTTAAATGATTTATCTCTTTTTGGTTTAACTCTTACATTTCCAGTTCCTATTAATTATCTAATTACGATTTTTGTTATTGTTGCTATTACAAATGCTTTGAATTTTATTGATGGTTTAGATGGCTTAGCTAGTGGTATATCTTGTATTTATTTTGCTACCATTGCTGTTATTGCCGGTATTTTAAATACGATGGGTGGTTTAGATGTAACTTTATCGTTAATCATGTTTGGAGCAACTATGGGCTTTTTAGCTTATAATTTTCCACCTGCGACAATTTTTATGGGTGATAGTGGAAGTCAATTTTTAGGGTTTATTATTGCTGTAATATCTTTATTAGGTTTTAAAGGAACAACTATAACTTCCTTAATCGTGCCTTTATGTATTTTGGCTATACCTATCTTTGATGTTGCCTTAGCAATCTTTCGTCGTTTGCTTAAAGGCGAGGGTATAATGAAAGCTGATAAAGAACATTTTCATCATCAATTATTGAAAATGAAATTTACGCAAAGAAAAACTATTTTAATTATATATGCGATTAATATTGTTTTTTCAATCGTTTCCATCTTTTATGTTTTAGGAGACAATCAAATTGCGATTATTATTTATCTATTATTAATGATTTTACTTTTATTCTTTGTCTTAAGAACAGATATACTTTTTGATCACCATAAGAAAAATCGTCCTTCTAAAAAATAATTTTTTCTTGACTGTATTAAAAATATTTTTATAATATAGTTGGAAAATTTTTTTATGAGGGGATTTATGAGAAAAGTTTATTTACAAAATTTAGGTTTAATAATTACAGAAAAATGTAATTTTAATTGCGCGATGTGTCTACGCGGAAAATGCTCTAATAAAGAGATGTCAGATGAAGTCTTAGAAGCAACTTTTGAAAATGTCATTGGTACCTCTTGTTTAAGTGTTTGTGGGGGCGAAGTAACCTTAGCTTTAGAAAGATTAGAAAAATTATTCAGTTATATAATAACAAAGAAAATTCTTTTAGAACAATTAGCTATTACTATTAATGGCAGTAATTATAATCAAGATTTTATTAAGTTATTAGATAGCTTTAAAAAATATTTAGAAACGGTAAATAAGGGATATTATGAGCCTGCTCTTATGATTTCATATGATAAATTTCATCTGGCGGAGATGAAAAGATTGGGATTAGAAAAAGTATTTTGGGAAAATTGTCAAAAATATCAGAAAAGCGGGCATCTTTTAGGATATCAAAGTTTAGATAAGAAATTATTCAATGAAGGTAATGCGATAAATTTAAATTCTAAAAAAACTATACCTTTACGTCCAATGCCTTATATAATGTCTTATGTAGGTAATGATTTAAAAGAGGATAGAGAAAATGGACTTTTAAATATTGGCCCAATTGTCACTATTAATACGGAAGGTATTGTAACAGAAGCTGATGGTTCTTATCTTAATCAAAGAACAATTTATAATTATGGAAATATTTTGGATAGCAGCCTTGAAGATATTTGTTTAAATCGTGATCCTTTAATAGTACCTCCCAAGAAATATTTTAAAGAGTGTGTTAAAGCCCAGAAAAAATATCAAACTTACTTAAAATGATGGTATAATCTTTTTGAGGGATAATTTATGAAAATAAAGATTAATAATAAAATTTTAATAAATGTTTTATTAAGTTTTTATGCTTTATCAATGTTTTTAGATTTACATATTTTTTATAATTCTATCTCGACTTTAATAAGAGCTTTATTTATCTCTTTTATGTTTATTATCGTAATTATTAATCAAGGTAACTTTAAAGAAAAGAAATCTTTTATTATTTATGGCGTTATTATTCTTTTCTATATTTTAGCTCATCATTTAAATGCTTTAAATTTTAAATCGTTGGTACCTGGTAATTTTGATTATAATTTTATAAGTGAATGTTTATACTTTTATAAAATGCTTACTAATGTTTTATTATTTTATATTATTTATAAATTAAATATAAGATATAAAGATATCCGTAATTATTTAAAAGTAGTTGTTTTATTTATGTGTTTAAGTATTATAATTGGGGATATTTTAAAGTTATCTTATACGGCTTATAATTTTAATTTTACTACTATTCCGATTTATAAATGGTTTGCATTAGAACAATATGATTTTATGGCTGGTTCTTCTAAGGGATTTTTCCATATGACTAATCAAATAGTGGCTATCTTCTTACTATATTTACCGATTATTTGTTATGAGGCCTTTAAAGAAAAAAAAGTAAGTAATTACTTTTTAATGCTAGCTATAGTAATAAGTATGTTAATGATTGGTAATCGTTTAGCTATTTATGGAACTATTATGGAATTAACATTTATCACAGTCATTTACTTCTTAATCAATTTAAAAAAGAAAATAAATTTATTATTTTATATATTTAATGCTTTATTAATTTGCGGAATATTTATGGTAATTCCCCATTCTCCTTTAGCCATGCGCAATGTATATTACGAAGCGATTTATAATGATCAACCCTTAGAGTTTGTTAATAAGAAAAATATGGGTCAAGATTATACAGAATATGAAAAGAGTAGTGACCCTCTTTTAAAGCAATTTGCTGACAAGGAAATCGATAGTTTATTTACGTTAGAATCATACCCTTATCAATATGATCGCGAATTTTGGGAAGGCATTTTAAAAGAAGATACAACTTTAACCGGTAATGCGCGTTTTATTGAAACTGCCATGGTAAAGCGGGTTAAAGATATTAATCATAACTATATGGATAATTGGTTTGGTATCACTTATACTCGGGTAATGCATATTTTTAATATTGAACGAGATTTTCTCATGCAGTTTTATTCATTAGGATTAATAGGTAGTATTTTGTTTTTAGGTTTCTATCTTGTAGCTTTTATTTATATTGGTCTAAAAATGCTATTTGCTTTAAAAAGCAAATTTAATGAAAAAAATATTGCTTTATTAACTGGATCATTTGTTGTCTTAATCGCGGCTTATTTTAGTGGAAATCTATTAAATTCCATTAGTATTATAATTCCTCTTACCTTCATAATCAGTATTTTAATTAATGAAGTAAGAGTTAAGAAAAAGAAAGATGCCAAAGAGAAAATATTAGGATTTGATGTAAGTACAGCCTCCGAAAAAGAGATTGTTTCTAGTCTTTTTGAAAATTTAAATAAAAAACTATTCGTTGTTAATATTAACCCTTTTATTATTCTTGACCATTATAAAAGAAGGGAACAACAAAAAATATTTAATGAACAGCTTGTGCAAATTCCGGATGGCGAAGGAATTGTCTTACTCTCTAAATTACGCGGGGGACATATTAAAAAACGGATAGCCGGAATAGACTTAATGCTAGCTGTTTGTCAAAAATCTTGTGAGCAGCAAAATAAAATCTTCTTATATGGCGCTAAAGATGGTGTTGCTTTAAAAACTCAAAAAGCTTTAGAACAGAAATATCCGCAAATAAATATTGTCGGCACTTGCCATGGTTACCAAAAAGAAAAAGACGTAATCAAAGAAATTAATAAAAGTAAAGCCCAAATTTTATTTGTCGCTTTAGGTAGTCCTTTACAAGAAGATTTCATTTTAAAAAATAAAGATAAATTAAAAACTGTGCAAATGTTTATTCCCGTTGGCGGCAGTTTTGATGTTATTAGTGGTAGTTTAAAAAGAGCTCCTAAATTACTGCAAAAATTAAAATTAGAATGGTTATATCGGATGATTTTAGAACCAAAACGTTTTAAAGGAATAATACGCTTAGGTAAATTTATTTTCTTGGGTATAATACATAATGATGAATAAACTCATCTTGCAAAACAAACTATGATTTAGTATACTTTGAACAGAAAGTGGATGATAAAATGAACCCAGTATTAATTGATTTAGGTTTCTTTCAAATTAGATGGTATTCTATTATGTTACTTATTGCTTTTTTAGTGGGAATGTTTTTCATTTTTAAAGAAGGTAAAAAATTAGGCATCGATAAAGATTTTTTGTTTAATTTAACTTTTTGGACGATTATATTTAGTCTTATCGGGGCGCGTTTATATTATATATTGTTTAACTTTTCCGAGTATAGTAGTAACCTTATCGAAATATTTAAAATTTGGCATGGCGGTTTAGCAATCCATGGGGGGATTATTGCGGGGGTAATTACGATTATTGTTTATACTAAAAAATACAATGTCGATATTTTTAAAGTTTTAGATATCTTTGCTCCCGCTTTAATTATTGGTCAAGCCATTGGCCGTTGGGGAAATTTCTTTAATGCCGAAGCTCATGGCGCCGCAACTACAATTACGATTTTACAAAAATATCATATTCCGAATTTTATAATACAAGGTATGAAAATTAATGGTGTTTACTATCATCCTACCTTCTTTTATGAGTTCTTATGGTGTTTAGTAGGCTTTATTATTTTATTAATCTTTAGAAGAATGAAAAATATTAAAAATGGACAAACAACGGCTTTGTATTTAATTTGGTATGGTATTGGTCGCTTTGTTATTGAAATTAGTCGTACCGATTCTTTAATGTTTAGTGGTTTTAAAGTGGCGCAAATTGTATCGATTATCTTTGTTATTACCGGAGTTATTTTGTTTATTGTTAAACAAAAAAAGGGTCATTTTGAAGACTTATACAATGAAGAGTTGACAAACGAAATAAAATTTTAGGAAGGATTAAAGATGAACTGTTTAACCTTAGCTTATATAGGTGATGCTGTTTATGAGCTATTTATTAGAAATTACTTAGTTCAGTTAAATATTGGCAAAGTTAAAGATTTACAAAAGAAAAGCTTAGAATATGTCAGTGCCAAAAGTCAAAGCCAACATTTAGACCGATTAATGGATGCTAATATGTTAACCGACGCCGAAATAGAAATTTATAAAACAGGGCGAAATGCTCACACTGGTAAAAGAAAAAATATCGATGTTATTACTTATCATAAAGCAACCGGTTTAGAATGTTTAATTGGCAGTTTATATCTAAATCAAAATTATGAGAGAATTAAAGAAATTATGAATTTTATTGTGAGGAATTAAATGAAAGTATATGGCAAAAATGTTTTTAATGAATTAAAAGAAAATTATCAAAAAATCAAAAGAGTTTATTTAAGTAATACTTTTAAAGACAAAGAAATTGTTGATTTTATTAAAAGTCACAAAATTTCTTACGAAATTATAGAGGCTACAAAAATAAAACAAATGGGTGGTAATAATCAAGGAATTATTATGTTAATAGATGATTATGATTATGTTCCTGTCGAAAGTTTTTATCAAGAAAACATTGTCTTAATGTTAGATCATTTAGAAGACCCGCATAACCTGGGTGCAATTATTCGAACCTGTGAAGCTGCGGGCATTAAATCAATTATTATACCGAAAGATCGTAGTGTAACAATTAATGAAACGGTATATAAAACAAGTAGTGGGGCTTTAGCTAATGTCGATATTGCTTTAGTTAATAATTTAAGTAAAGCAATCAATGATTTTAAAAATAAAGGTTTTTTTGTTTATGGGACAGCGATGGATGGTATTAACTATAAAAAAGTTGATTATGCTTCTAAAGTTTTACTGGTCATTGGTAATGAAGGCAAAGGAATGTCACGACTAATTAAAGAAAATTGTGATGAGATAATTGCCATTCCAATGCAAGGAAAAGTTAATAGCTTAAATGCTTCTGTAGCCGCAGGGATAGTCATTTTTGATTTAGTAAATAGGTGATGGTTGTGAATTATAAAGAATATTCGGATAGCGAACTTTTAAATTTAATCAAAGAAGAATCAGAAGAGGCTAAAGATATTTTATATGAAAAATATAAATATATTATTGGTCTTATCATTAAAAAATACACTATATCCGCCAAAATGCTTAATATCGAATATAATGATTTATATCAAGAAGCTTTACTAGGTTTTAGTGATGCTATCAATCGTTTTGACGATGCTTCTTCTTCTTTTCCCACCTTTATTACGATTTGTGTTGACAGAAGATTACAAGTAGTTTTAAAAAAAGCCAGTCGTCTTAAAAATAAATTAATGAATGAATCATTATCTTTAGAATATGTCTATCAAGATGATAAGCAACCTTTAATGGATATTTTAAGTGATGAAAATAAAAATAATCCTCTTTTAAATTTAGAAATGGATGAAGAAGTAGATAGCTTAATTAAAAAAATCAACGCAAATCTTTCTGTTAAAGAAAAAGAAGTATTTGCATTGATGTTAAAAAATTATAACTATCAAGAAATTGCCCAGATACTCAATTGTCAAGTTAAACAAATTGATAATGCTATGCAAAGAATAAAACTGAAAGTTAAAAATATTTTAAAAAACTAAAAAACCAATTAGACATTGCTAGTTGGTTTTTCAGTTTCTTCAAGATTTTCTAAAGCATATTGACAAGCTGTAATAACAAATTTAGAAAAAGTAATATTTTTACCAGAAATTGCTTTTTCAATATCGTTTATTAAATCAACAGGAAATCTAACCGTTTTATTTTCTGTTTCGCTTCTTGATTCGACTAATCTAAACGCCATTCTTATACCACCTTACTAATTAATTATATTACACAAAAAACTTATTGGAAACATTGCAAAAACATTGCGATTTGCAACACATATCGTTTTTTGTGCAGTATTGATTATATAAAATACTTGTTATTAAAAGCCATTAATAAATAATTGCTATCTTGAATATTATTTGTTATAATACAAAGCGAGTATTAATTTACTCCTTGCTTTATAAAAAATTATAAAGCCGAAATAGACCATAAGGAGGTGTAGTGATGAATAAATACGAAATTATGTTTATTGTTAAAGCTACAATTGAAAGTGAGCAAGTTAGTAATACAGCCGAAACTTTTAAAAAGCTAATTACTAGTATGAAATCTAAAGTATTAGATTTTAAAGAACTTGGTCAAAAGAAATTTGCTTATCCAATAAAAAAAGAGATTAATGGCTATTACTTTGTTATGCAAGTAGAAGCAACTCATGAAGCTATTAAAGAATTTGATCGTAAAGCTTTATTAGATGAAAATATTTTAAGACATTTAATAATTAAATTAGATGAGGAGTAGAAAGTAGAATATGAATAAAGTAATTTTAATTGGAAGATTAACAAAAGATCCTGAACTTAGAACAATCGCTAGTGGTTCAGCAACAACATCTTTTACAGTTGCTGTAAATCGCACATTTACTAATCAAAATGGGGAAAGAGAAGCCGATTTTATTAACTGTGTTGCTTGGCGTAAGCAAGCTGAGAACATTGCGAAATATTGCAGTAAAGGATCTCAAGTTGCTGTGGAAGGACGTTTACAAACTCGTAGCTATGATGCCCAAGATGGTACCAAAAGATATGTAACGGAAGTTATTGCTGATAGTGTTACATTTTTAAGTTCAAAGGGAAACTCTTCAACTAATAATTTTGCAGTTGATAATAGTGTAAGTGATCAAGCTCCTGCTCCTTCTGATATTGCGACAACTGATATCAGTGAAGATCCATTTAAAGATTTTGGAGAAGAAGTAGTTTTAAGTGAAGATGACTTACCATTTTAAGGAGGGAAAATAAATGGCAGAATTTCGTCGTAAAAAGAAAAGAATATGTCAAATGTGTGCTGGTAAGAGCGTTGATTACAAAGATGTACCAATTATTACTAAATATATAAATGAAAAAGGAAAAATTGAAAATCGTCGTCGTACTGGCGCTTGTGCTAAACACCAAAGACATATTGCTAAACAAATTAAATATGCGAGATTTATGGGCTTAATACCATATGTTAAATAGAAAGAAGAATATCTTTCTTTTTTTATTTACATAATTGGTCAAAAAGGCAAAATTTCCCATCGACAATTTGTTAGGGGGGGGGTATAATAAGGACAGAAAGGAAAAAACTAATATAAGTAGTTTTAAAGAAGGGACTAAGATTATGAAAAAAGTAAATTTATTTTTAATGGCTGTATTTGCAATGTTGCTTACATTTACAAGTGTTCATGCCGAAGAAGCAAAATGTAATGATACACAAAATAGTGCTAAATATAGTATCACGTCTGGTTCCACTACAAAATATTGTAATTCAATAACAGATGCTTTTAACGAAGTTAGTGATAATGGAACAGTTACATTACTTCAAGAAGATACAATAACTACGATGGCTAAAGTCAGTAATAAAAATGTTACTTTTGATTTAAAAGGGAAGACACTTAACGCTAATGTAAACCAAGGAGCAGGATTAGCATTTGTAGGTTCAAATGTAACTATCAAAGATTCTAGTACAGGCGGTAAAATAGCAAGTAATAATGGTGTTGCTGTTTTAGTTGCAACAGGC
This sequence comes from uncultured Bacilli bacterium, assembly GCA_947628495.1. Taxonomy (GTDB): domain Bacteria; phylum Bacillota_I; class Bacilli_A; order RF39; family UBA660; genus HGM10766. The sequence goes on along the minus strand of CANRAC010000010.1, from coordinate 4,258 downwards.
AGTTTAACACTAGAAAGTGGTACTCTTGAAGTCAGTAACACTTATTCTGCTTTACAAGTTGGCCAAAATTCTACTAGTGCAACTTTTATAATGAAAGAAGGTAAAATCGAAAATAAAAACACTGAAGGCGGTTTTGCATTGAATGTTGCACAAGGTAGTGCAACAATTAATGGTGGAAAAATTACAGCTACTACAACTAATACAATTGCTGTAGGTAGTTCTGAAAAAAACGGAAGTTTATTAATAAATAGCGGTACAGTTGAGAATAATCATACTAACGGTGAATCTAATAAAGCAATAATTATTGTTAATGGTGAAACAAATGTAAAAGGCGGAAAAGTAACATCTAGTTCGCCAGGATCAACAATTCAAGTTGGACAACCTAATGGACCTGATACAGTAAAATGCATTATTGAAGGTGGAGAAGTTACTAATACGAATACTAATGCTGGAATTGGTATTTTAGTAGCTAGAGGTGAAACAACTGTAAAAGGTGGGACAGTTACTTCAGAAGGTACTTCTGCCACAATTCAAGTTGGTAATTCTAAGGATTATACAGCTAAGTTGACAGTTGAGAAAGGTACAATTGAAAATAAGAAAAATGTTCCTGCTGTGTTCGTGCCATATGGAGGATCAGAAGCAACTATAACCGGCGGCACAATTAAAATTAATGAAAATGATAATACTTCTAAAAATGATGTGGCCATTATGGTTGGTCATAATAAAGCTAATTCAGAAGATGCTGGTGAAGAAGCAAAAGTTACAATAACTAATGGTGATATTACTGGTGGTATTGCATTATTCGGTAAAAAGCCAATTTTAGATATTAAAGGGGGCAATATTACTGCTAAATCATTTGCAGTTTCTGGTAATGGTTCTCCCGAAGGCAGTCTGAATGCAACAATTAACTCTACAATTAATATAACTGGCGGAAATTTAACAAGCACATCAACTGCTGCAATTTATCAACCGCAAACAGGAACTCTTAATATATCAAAGGGCAATATTACAGGTAAAATAGGAATTGTTGCAAGACAAGGAGACATTAACATAACTGGGGGACATATTACAGCCACCGGAGAAGGAACTGCTTCTGTTGGAGATGCCGAAAAAGATGGAAAAAAAGTAGAATTGCCACTGGGAACAGCGATAATAGTAGATAATACAGAAGACGGTTATGCTGGTAAAGCAAATGTTAAAGTATCTGGTGGAGATTTTAAAACAAGTTCAACTAATCCTGTAATGTCAATTGGTAATGATGCAACTGATATTCAAATAGAAGCTGGAGCAAAATTTAATAAAAAAGTAGATCCAATGTATTTAGAAGAAGGTCTTGTTCAAACTTCAGATGGAAAAATAGCTACTCTAAGTTCGTTAAAACCTAGTCCATCAGAAGAAAAAGACGATAAAGAAGATAAAGAAGATAAAACTCCCGTTGCCCCAGAAAGCCAAAAACCAACTACAGATGCCGAAAATCCGGATACATCAGATAACTTCTTTAATCTAATTAGTATTTCTGCAGTAAGTATTTCAGGTTTATTCATAACTTTCAAAAAATATATTTTAAGTTAATTACATAAAAAATTATTTTATCGAACAGATAATTTAATTTTTTTTTACATAAATTGCAAAATTTAATGTTAAGCAGTAGAAATTTTCTCGACATTTGCTAAGGGGGGGGGGTATAATAAAAGAAGAAAGGAATAAAATAATGAAAAAGTTAAACTTGTTTATAATAACAGTATTTGCAATGTTGCTTACAGTTACTACTGCTCATGCAGCTGATGTTGATGCTTGGAGTAGTCGCAATTGGGAATCAGAAGTTAGTACTAGTGCAGATGGGGTTGTTACGATTAAATTAACCAAAGATTCTGATGCTGGATTGGAAGTCAAAAATAATAAGAAAGTAATTTTAGACTTAAATGGTAATACTTTAAAAAATTGGTGTGATGGACAACAAGCACACTGTGGATCTAACAATTATGCTGTGACTATTGAAATAGATAATGGATGTGAATTAACCATAACTGATACGTCTGCAGCTCATAATGGTAAAGTTATATTAGCTTCTGGTACTAAAAACGTATCAACCGTAGTAAATAATGGAAAATTAACAATTGAATATGGGGAATATTCAGTAACAACAGGTGTAGGTAACGGTTTATCTACTATATATAATAATGGTGAAATGCTAGTAAAAGGTGGGACTTTTAAATCACAAGTAGAAGGAGCAGCCGCGATTCATAATCAAGGTATTCTTAATATTAATGGAGGAGATTTTTCAACAGAAGTTGCTAAATCTTGGGCTGTCTCAAATAATGGAACTGCTACTATTAAAGGTGGAACATTTACCCAAAACTATGATTATTCAGTATTAGTTAATACCAAAAAAATGACAATTGAAGATGGTGATTTTAAAACTGCTGGTTCAACAGAACATAATTCCTTAATTACTAATCAAAAAAGCGGCGCTAACAAAGCTGAGTTAACAATAAGAGGTGGTGACTTTAACGCCAAATTACTATTTTATAATCAAGGGGAAGATAAATTAAATGTTATAGGAGGAAATTATTCTGAAGATTCTAATATAGCTACTTATCTTGATAGTAATCATCAACTTGATAAAAATGGTAATGTTATATTAAAAGATGCTAACTACAGTGCTTTAGAAAAAGCTTTAAAAGAAGCTAAAGAGGTTGATAAAACTAAGTATACAGAAGAAAGCGTTAAAGCTTTAGAAAATGCTATTAAAAATGCGGAAGCAATCAGAACTAACTTAAAAATTACAGAACAAGCAAAAATAGACGAAGCGGTAAAAGAATTACAAGAAGCAATCAAAGGATTAACAGTTAAAGAAACTCCTGTTGCTCCAGAAAGCTCAAAGCCAATTACAGATGCAGAAAATCCAGATACAGCTGATAACTTCTTTAACTTGATTACTATTGCTACAATAAGTATCGTTGGCTTATTCATAATTTGCAAAAAATATATTTTAGACTAATTACATAAAAAATTATTTTATCGAACAGATAATTTAATTTTTTTTTGAAGTATTTCTTTGTATGTACCTAATAACCTAATTCTTTCTACAATAATATATTATAGTAGGAGGAATACATTATGAAGTGTAATGATACTAGAAAAACTAAAACTCAAATTTATAATTGTTATGTTATGGGGCCAACCGGTCCGACAGGCCCTACCGGTCCCGCTAGTGCTCGAATAAATGTTGGTTTAACGACTACGGCTCAAGCTGGTGCAGAAGCTCAAGTTTATAATAGTGGTACCGATAATGATATAATTTTAAACTTTGTTATTCCACAAGGAGAAATGGGTTCTATAGGACCAACCGGTCCGCAGGGTGAGCAAGGAATCCCAGGTGAACGTGGTGAAAAGGGTCCTAAAGGAGATAAAGGTGAAATTGGCATTCCTGGAATTCAAGGTATTCAAGGAATACCAGGACCTCAAGGACCACAAGGCGAGCAAGGACTTCAAGGGGAACGAGGCGAAACTGGACCTCAAGGTATTCCGGGTCCTCAAGGTCCGCAAGGTATACAAGGCTTGCAAGGAGAAAAGGGTGACCAAGGACCTGTGGGTTTGCCTGGTGAAAAAGGAGAAAGAGGCGACGTTGGTCCTAAAGGTGAGCGCGGTGAAAAAGGTGAACCCGGTCCGAAAGGGGATCCAGGTGTATCTATTGCGACCTTACAAGCTTATGGAGGAAAATATAATAGCTTAGTAACTAATATACCTGCTATTGTTGGAGCTTGGATTCAAATTCCTATTCCTTTTGCTATGCCAAGTGTTAATATTAAAGAAAATGGCGAAGAATACGCCTTAGAATTAGAACAAGATGGTATTTATGAAATTAATTATTTTGTTAAAATTTCTGCAGATAAAGATACTAAAATAACAATTATTGTAAGAGAAAATGGGGTTAATATTCCGTCATCTATAATAATTAATAACATGATCAAGGATGTTGAACAAACCTTTAGTGGGAGTATCCTTGCTTCTTTAAAAGCTGATGATGTAATTGATATGGCATTTTCTATTACAGAAGAAAATGTTACAGTTGATTTTGGTAATGAAGTAACTGCTCGTTTAACAATTAAAAAAATTGATGAAGCTGAATAAGAGATATTATCATAGTAATATCTTTTTTTAAGTGATATAATATAAATTGAAATTTAAAGGAGGAACGTTTTATGAAAGTTATATTATTACAAGATGTTAAAAAGCAAGGTAAAAAAGATGATAT
>CANRAC010000009.1 GCA_947628495.1 uncultured Bacilli bacterium | reverse complement strand
TTAATAGATGAAAATAGTCAAAATAAAGGGTGGGATCCTACGGACCCTGATCCTTTAAATCCTTGGTAATAATTTTAAACTTGCCATAAAGATGAAAATATCCTATAATAAAAACTCGAAAACAAAGAATTAAACAGGGAGAACAATGCAATGAATGAATTTGAAGAATATAATAATGAATGTTGGTTGGCTAAGATAGAGACAGCACTGACTTTTATTCAAGATGAAACAATCAAAAAAGAGATTCAAGAATTTGCTAAAAATGATGGGGAAACTATACTATTAGGAGTTCTTGATTATATAAATAAGCACCAAATATTCAGTGCTAGTAAATATCGCCATAATATTTATGAATATTTTTGTTTGGTAGATAATCATATTATCCAAAATAAAATTGAAAAAAGAGAAGAAGGAATTATTTATACAAAAATTAAAAAAACATTTGGTAAATCATTTCGCTTTCCGGAGCAAACCGTTTTAACTGACTTAGTAGAAAATAGATATGTTTATCGTTTCCAAGATTTAGAAAACTTACTAGGTATTGATGGAAAAAATTTAAGTTTTGATGATTTTTATAGTCTATTTATTCAAAGTGATATTTTAGAAGATCAATATTATTGTGTTTCTAGTTTTGTTAGTAATATGAATTATTATGTTCCTTTAGATTTAAGATGGTTAACTGATAATATTTATCCAACTCGGACTTATATAAATGGTAAAGATGTCTCTTCTTTATTTGTTATTGATGGACCTGATAAATTATATCGTATTTATGATTTGTATCATGGTCTTATAAATGATCGTAATATAAAAGATTTAAAAGGTATTCACTTAGGATTACTTTCCCCAGATATATATGATTATAAAAGCTTAATAGGTATTACGAGAAAAGAAAACAGAGCAGTAGGACAACCTAGGGAAGAAACAAAAGACATATATTATAGTTATTTAAAGGAAACATTTAAAGAACAATTTAATTATAAAGGGCCAATTAAATTAAATCGAGAATTCATATTAAATATAATTATTCCTAATGTTGAAAAAGAAGATTTAACGGAGGTAGTAGAAGATAAGTTCATAAATAGCGAGAAAAAAGATCAAAATATTTTAAAAAAAGTTTTAAAACACCTAATTAAATAATTGGCTTAAAAAGCCTTTTCTTTTTTGAAAAATTTAGTATAATAGATAAAAATTAATTAGAGAAAAGAAATGATTATGAATATTAAATTTGAAGAAGTTTCCTTAATTAAGAATTATCGAATGATTAATGAAGAGGCATATTTTATCAAAATGAATGCTTCTTTTGAAAGTGGAAAAATGTATTTAATAAAAGGAGATAATGATAAATATTTACTTTCTAAATTAATTATGAATTTTATTGAACCTACTTTTGGCACTATTTATATTGGCGATTACAAGCTGCAAAGAGGAAAATATTTAAAAAACATTAAATCCTTAAGAAGACATATTGGCTATCTACCTTATGATTATGATGAGAAATTTAATTATAAACTAGTAAATAATATATTTAAAGAAATTTTATATAACTACGATTATCAAACGGATAAAGATAATGAATTAGTAGAAGATATTATTGCGAAAACAGGCTGTTATTTAGATTATAAAAATGAAAAGTTAGAAAATTTGGATTCTATTACCCGTTATAAATTATATTTAGCTAGTCTTTTAATTATCAATCCAGAGATAATTATTGTTGAGAAAATTATAAATGATGAAAAGATTAAAAGTTATTTAGATCATCTTGCCCATGAAGAAGGAAAAATTGTGATATTTATTGGTAATTACAATATGCAAGTTGATAAGACCTATATGGTTAAAGATAAAAAATTAGAAGAGGTGAAACAATGAAACAGAAGTTAGAATACATTGATATAAACTCTTCAATGCATAAAGCTAATCCGACCGTGAAAATTTTATATTTAATATTATTTGTAGTTATTTCTTATTTGCCATTTAATTTAGATTATATAGTTTTAGCAAATTGTATATTGGCTTTCTATTTAATTATATCTTCGCGTATTCCTTTAAAATATTATATAAGAAATGTCTTGCAAACTAAATTAATTATCATTGCTATGTTTATAATTCTAGCTAGTTTTAGATTTACTTTTCTTCAAAGTTTATTAATTGTTTTACCTTTTATATTAGCCGTGTGTTTATATTGCTTAATTATTTATACAACGTTTCCTTTTGATTTAGCTATGGGCATTTATGATATGGTTAAATATCTAAATATCTTTGGGATTAATAAAAGTAATTTATTTATTAAAATTTATAATTTAGTATATTTTCGAAAAGATTATGAAATAGAAGAAGAAAAAATTATTGAGGCTCGAGAAATAAAAGGAGAAAATATTCGCCATCAAAATATTATCGGCCGTTTTATAACCCATATTAACTTGGTTCCAGAAGTTTTAAAAAGAGTTAAAAGGTTTCAACAAAAAAGAAAAGAAGTTATGCGCAAAAATGCTTTTAATGTTGATAATTATATGGCTCATTTGCAAATAACTGATATAATATATTTGTTAATGTTTGGGTTGTTAATATTTATGTATATTATAAAGGTGATTTAATGCGTTATTTATTAAAAATAAAATATGATGGTTCAAAATTTTATGGATTTCAAAGATTAAATGATTTGCCTACTGTGCAGAAAGAAATTGAAGAAGCTTTAGCCAAAATATATAACGAGAAAGTTGTCATTAAAGGTGCGGGCAGGACAGATAAAGGCGTGCATGCTTATGGGCAAATGGCTCATTTTGATACAACCAAGAAGTTACCTAAGTTAGATTTAAAAGAAGCTATTAATAGCTTAATCGATGAATATGTATATATTAGTGAAGTTAAAGAAGTCGATGATAATTTTCATGCTCGGTTTAGTGTCAAGAAAAAAAGATATGAATATAAAATCAATTTAGGAGAATACGATCCTTTAAAAAAAGATTATTATCTGCAAGTACCCTATAAATTAGATATTGCTTTAATGGAGAAGGTTAGCAAAATGTTTTTAGGAGTTCATGATTTTGAAAACTTTGTCAGTGGCACCCGAGATAATTATGAAGCTATTATTTATAAAATTTATTTTAAAAAAGAGCAAGATTGTTTAACTATCGGATTTGAGGGGAAAAGTTTTTATCGTTATATGGTTAGAAGTTTAGTGGGAGCTCTATTAGATGTAGGACGAGGCAAAGTTTCCCAAGAAGAAATTGAAAAAGCCTTGAATAAAGAAAGCAAGCAACGATTTTCGGTGGCTTTGCCAGAGGGGTTATATTTAGTTAAAATAGAATATTAATAAAAAGAAAAATCTAGAATATATTTAAATTAGTAAAATTTAAAGAAAAAGGTTAAAATTTGTTTGACAAAGGGAGGACTTTTTCATATAATTTTAAATGGTACATTTTATTTATTCGGTTATTTTAAGCCTTGGGAAAGCGAAAAGTAACGAATAATGAAAGGAAAAAATTATGAAGACATTTATGCAAAAAAAGGAAACTGTGGAGCGTATTTGGTACGTTATTGACGCAGAAGGAAAAAATTTAGGACGTGTAGCTACGAAAGCTGCTCACATTTTAAGAGGAAAACATAAACCAACATTTACTCCTCATATTGATTGTGGTGATTATGTAATTATTGTTAATGCTGCTAAAGTTAATTTAACTGGTAATAAGTTAAATGATAAAATGTATTATAATCACTCTGGTTATCCAGGAGGATTAAGAGAAAGAAATGCTAAAACAATGATTGAAAAATATCCAGAAGAAATGATGGAAAGAGCTATTAAAGGAATGCTTCCCAAAGGAAGATTAGGACGTGCAATGTATAAAAAATTATTTGTTTATGCAGGTAGCGAACATAATCAACAAGCTCAAAAACCAATAGAAATGAAAGTTGATTAAGGAGGGTAAATAGTGAAACAAGTATGGAGTGCAACTGGTAGAAGAAAACGTAGTGTTGCGCAGGTTAGAATGACAGCTGGTAAAGGTAAAATTACGGTTAATGGTGTAGATGTAAACGAATATATGCCATACGCTGTCTTAGTAATGGACTTAAAGCAACCACTTACTGCTACTAATAATGAAGATAAATTTGATATTGAAGTTACAGTTAAAGGCGGAGGGTTCTCTGGTCAAACTGGTGCTATTCGATTAGGAATTACAAGAGCTTTATTAGAATTTGATAAAGATAGTGATCCAACAAGTGAAACTTCTTATCGTAAAATTTTAAAAACTGCTGGTTTTGTTACACGTGATCCTCGAGTTAAAGAACGTAAAAAATATGGTCTTAAAAAAGCTCGTCGTGCACCACAATTTAGTAAACGTTAATTTATGTTTAAAAGTCCGATTTATTCGGATTTTTTTAAAAGGAAATAAAAGGAGATTTGTATGTTAAAGCTGCCGCCCATGGAAAAAATACCCGAAGCTTATACTGCCATAGAAGATGGAAGAATAGAAATGTTTACCAATCATGCTATAGTTAAATCTAGTAATAATGAAAAAGAATATTTAATTAAATGGCAAGATAATATATATTATTCTAATGATAATTCCACCTATTGGCAAGGTTATCCTGGCTATCCGATAATTGCTGTATTGATGTTACAAGGCAAGATTTCTTTAAATCGGGAAATTAGCAAATATTTTCAAAATATCAATTGGCATGAATTAAATAAACAAAATAAAAGGAATTATCAAAAATCATTAGAAGATATCTTAAAAGATATTTCTCCAAAAGAGCAAGAAAATATAAATAAAGAAATAAAAAAAGTATTTATGGAAATTCAAAAATTAGATATTGAATTAACTCGTAAAAAAAACTTTGAATAAGCATATTTGAGAATAGGAAAACATAAAATGATAGTATGAAAAAATACTATTTAAAAACAATTGTTGTTTTTTGTGTTTTAACTGTTCTTTTTTCTTTTCCTTTAACTAAAGCTTCTTTGCCCTTAGCGGGCAAAACAATTGTAATTGATGTTGGTCATGGGGGTAAAGATCCCGGCACTATGGCTGGTGACATTTATGAAAAAGATATTAATTTAAAGATTTCTTTAGCGTTGGAAAAAGAGCTGATTAAAAAGGGTGCTAGTGTTATTTTAACTAGGAATGGCGATTATGATTTAAGTAAACCAAATGCTACACGAAGAAAGAAAAGTGATTTTGATAATCGGATTAAAATTATTAATAGTTCTTATGCCAATATGTATGTCTCGATTCATCTAAATTATCTACCCCAAACAAAATATTATGGGCCCCAAGTTTTTTATAATAAAAAGAAAGAAAATAATAAAGAAATAGCTACGATAATTCAAAATGAATTAAATAAAAATTTAAAGACTAATCGAACTATTAAAGAAATTCCTACTCAAACATATATGTATGATAAATTGAATATTAGTGGGGTATTAATTGAATGTGGTTTCTTATCAAATTTTGCGGAACGAGAAAAATTGACGCAAGCCTCTTATCAAAAAGAATTAGCCAAATATATTGCGAAAGCAATTGCTATGGCTATTTAATTTTTACTTTCTTCTTATGCCAAATAATAATAAAGATAATAATTATAATAGCTAGGATAATAATAAATTTATAGGCCATTAAAAAGCCGAGAAAAGAATATTTAATTTTCTTTGGCAAGGTAACGGGTAATTTTTTAATTATTTCATCTTTGTATTTTATGTTTACGGTGCCTAGTTGGGTACCTTTTGCCATTGTCGGGGTAATAATCTTTTCGCCTTGATAAACAATTTGAAGATCATCTTTAGAGTAATTATTGTTTAAGTATTTGGTGATTTTCTCGGGAGATTTAATTTGTATTTCTTTGGTTTTACTATATTTAGTTTTTAAAGTTACTAAAATATCATTAGTATCAATTAGCGTTTGAAACTTATAATTATTAAAATAATAATCATAAATATTTAAAGCATCATAAAGATGATCGGGAACTTTAGAGGCATTAGTTGTTACTAATAAATAATTTATATCATTTTGCTTATCGTAGGCTATGGTAGCAAGACAACGTCCCGCTTGAGATGTAAATCCAGTTTTACCACCTAAAATATTTTTGGTATCTAAATGATATGCTTTGCCTGTCTGACGCATTGTACTTTTAACTGTAAAAGTGTTATCACTAAAAGTGTAACTATCAGTTGTAAAAATTTCTTTAAATTTAGGATTTTTTAAAGCATACATTAGTATTTTGGCCACATCGCTCACAGTTGAGTAATGATTTTCGTCATCTAAACCGACTGTTCCGGTAAAGTGAGTGTTTTTAAGACCTAAATTAAGAGCTTTTTCATTCATTTTTTGCACAAAATCCTCTTCACTTTGCGAAATGGATATCGCAAGAGCCCTAGCCGCATCCGCCCCACTAGCTAATAAAACGCCATATAATAAATCATTATAAGTTAATATTTGTCCTTCTTTTATACCGATAGTTGCGGCACCCTGTTCTTCTAACCCATTAAGCATTTCCTTTGTTATGGAAACTTTGGCGTTATAATCCGAAATATTTTCCAGAGCGACAATCGTAGTCATTATTTTAGTAAGACTAGCTATAGAAGTCTTTTCATCTTTATTAAGTTCATAAACAATACTAGTATCATTTAAATTATATAAGACCGCATATTTGCTATTTATTTCTAGAGCTTTAGATGTTGTAATTAATAAAAAACATAAAATAAAAGTAAAAAATATTTTTTTCATGAAATCAGTCCTTTAGTTTTCAAAGTATTGAAGCTTCTTTTTTTCATTTAAATCTAAGCCACTGTAATACGAAATGTTAGGGATTGGAAATTCTGCTGTTCTTAAATTAGTAATTTTATTTAAGTTTTTAATTATTTCCAAATACTTGTGAATAGCTGTTTCCGTAAGATCATCAACGCTTTGTGTACTTTTAATATTTTTATCTGCCGGATTTAACCATTTTTCATGTTGTAGATTTAAGTCATCCATATTTATTTTAGCAAGATGGAGAGAATAATTTTGGAGTTTTATAGATAAAGGTAAGCTGTCAATTAACTTATAAATAAATTTTTTAAGACCAAATCGATCATATTTAAAATACTTATGAATAAAACGCCACTTCTTTAATGATTGGAAATAAAACATACCAATATTGTCTTTATAAAATGTTTTTGAAAATATTTCGCTAATCAACTCAGTTAAAGCTTCATTAGGTTTGATGTTATCATATATTTTATATAACTTGGCTTTAAAAAAGGGAATATCATGATTCTTATCGTATAAATATTTATCAATTTCCATTTCTAAGTAAGTATGTTTTCCTTTATATTTGTAAGTTGCTTTTTCTTTTGGTTTAAAAAGACCTGTTTTATAAAATATATAAGGATGGAAAGTTGCATCTAATATATAGTGTGTAAGACTACCATAGAAGAAACTTAAAAAATACTTTTGATTATCTTTATCTTGGCTATTTTGGATATAATTTAAAGTGTTAAGAAAAAAAGCTTGCGTATTTTTTTGATGAGCTTGGTGCCCTAATTGGGAAAGCCATTTATTTTGGCCATAGTTGTAAAAAAGTATGTCAAAACTTTGAGCAAACAAAAGAAAGTAATCATAATCTAGGGCCTTTTTTAAATTTGGGCTGAATTGGGCATATACTTGTTGGGCAAAATATCTATGGGTATAAAAAGCTGGCATAAATTCACCCTTTCTTCACAAAAATCATACAATTATATCACTTAAAAATTATATCATATAAGTGTATTTTGTGGTATAATCATAAAATAGGTGAGGTCTATGAATGTTAAATCATTTAAAACAATTGATGAACAAGTAGAAATATTAAAAGATAAAGGACTTGTCATTGATGATGTAGATTTTGCTAAAGATATTTTGTTAAGAGAAAATTATTTCTTTTTAAGTGGATATCGTCATTTGTTTTTAAAAACGCCCCGAGATAGGATGTTTATTAAAGACACTAATTTTCGAGAATTATATGCTATGTTTAATTTCGATCGTCAAGTAAGAAATATTATTTTTAAAAATTTACTTATTATTGAAAATAATTTAAAAAGTGTATTTTCTTATCAGCTGTCTAGAAAATATGGATATCGAGAGAAGAATTATTTGAATCCGAAAAACTTTACAAATATATCTTCCAAATCAAAACAGGTAAATGATTTAATTAAAAAGATGAAAAGACAAATTAGGGTTAATGGCGGGCAGCACTCTGCTACTATGCATTACATCTCTAATTATGGGTATATACCTCTATGGATTGTAGTAAAAGTATTATCATTTGGTATTATTAGTGAGTTATATACCATTTTAAAGTCTGAGGATCAAGTAGATATTGCCAAAGTATTTAATGTTGATGCGGAATGTTTATTAGTGTATTTACCGATATTAGCTAATTATCGTAACTTATGTGCCCATGAAGATATTTTATATGATCATAAAACTCAGAGAGTTATAGATAATTGTAAATATCATGATTTATTAGGAATTCCGAAGATGGATGGTGAATATATATATGGCAAAGGTGATTTATTTGCTCTAATTATTATTTTAAAATATATGTTAAGAAAAGATGAATTTACTTTGTTGATAAATGAACTATCATATGAAATTGATATTCTAGAAGGTAAGTTAAATGTCATAAATATTGATAAAGTTTTAGATATGATTGGATTTCCTAAAAATTATAAAGAGATAGCGAGGTTAGATTAATGGAAAAGAAAAATGAAAAGTTAGTTATTATTGTTTGTAGTATAATTGCTTTATTTGTTGGAGCAGCAGGAATGTATGTGCTATTTCACTATTTTCCTAATGCCACAACTAATATTACAAAAAGTGAAAAAGAAGTAACCGTTAATGAAAATGGTATTTCGGATGCTGTTGATAAAATATATGACTCAGTAGTTGTTGTTGAAACATATAAAGAACAACAAAAAATATCTTCAGGTACGGGATTTGTTTATCGTAGTGAAGGTAATAATGCCTATATTTTGACGAATAACCATGTTATAGATAATGGTGATGAAGTATATGTTGTTTTTACCGATGGTAAGCAAATTAAAACTAAAATCGTGGGTTCCGATGAGTACGCGGATATTGGGGTTTTACAAGTAGGGGCCAATGATATCCTTAGTGTTGCAGAAATAGGAAGCAGCGAGCAAACAAAATTAGGCGACACTGTCTTTGCTGTAGGTGCACCCCTTGATAGTGCGTATTCTTGGACTGTAACTAGAGGTATTTTATCTGGTAAAGACCGCTTAGTAGAGGTAAGTTTATCAAATAACTCAGCTAATGATTGGATTATGAAAGTTATTCAAACAGACGCTGCGATAAATTCAGGAAACAGTGGGGGACCGTTAGCTAATTCTAATGGGGAAGTTATCGGTATTACTTCTTTAAAATTAGTTTCTTCAGGAGTTGAAGGAATGGGCTTTGCTATTCCAATTGAGGATGCCTTAGAGTATGCTGATAAAATTATTAGTGGCGAAAAGACAGTTAGACCTCTTTTAGGAATTACAATGATTGATTCTAATGATATTTATGCTTTATTTGCCAATGGCTTTAATGTAAATAATAAAACTAAGGGTGTTGTTGTGGCTAGCGTTCAGGATGGTTCAGCTGCTGATAAAGCCGGAATTCATAAGGGAGATGTTATAACTAAACTTGATGATGATGAGATTACATCTATTGCGGAGTTACGTTATAATTTATATAAACATAATGTCGGTGATACAATTAAGGTAACTTATCAAAGAAATGATAAGGAAGATACCGTAAAAGTTACTTTAACAGCTAGTGAAGATTAATTTTAGAAATTTTACGAAAATTCCTAAATTGCTAAAAAAATGAAGCAAAAAAGGTAAAATTGCTAAGCAAAAAATCCTTTTTTGCTTTTTTTAATCCACAAAAATTCCTTTTTCGTCTTTTGCTATATATTTTTTCTTTTGCTATAGTGAAGTCCGGAAAGGAAAATTTTTATGAAAAGAAAAAGAAATGTAGTAAAAATTATTAGTGTTGTAGTATTTGCAGTTTTGGCGATGGTATTTAGTAATCATGTCAAAGCTGAAACAATAAGAACAGGGGATTATGTTGGCAAAGTGTATATGAAAAAGGTTAAAGATGGTAGAAGCATGTACCTGCGCTCGCAATGGGTTTTAAGATCCGATGGTCAATTTGTGTACTGTTTAGAACCATGGAAGACAGTTTCGGATGGTGAAGTTTATGTCCAAGCTGATGCGACCAGTTATAATGAGCTTAGTAAAGAACAGATGGATAAAATCATTTTGTTAGCTTATTATGGTTATGGCTATGAAGGGCATGAAGATGAAAATTGGTATACTATTACCCAACTTGTAATTTGGCAAACTGTCGATCCAGCAGGAGATTTCTTCTTTACTGATGGTCTTAATGGACCAAGGCAAACATTATACGAAAGTGAAATGGCCGAGTTAAGAAACTTAGTTGAGGAACATTATAAAATGCCCAGCTTTGCTAATAAGACTTATACCGCTTCAATTGGTAAAGATTTTACTGTAGTAGATGATAATAATGTTTTAAATAAGTTTAAGCTAAATGGGGGAACATCTGGAGTTCGCTTAGAAGGAAATTCTATTACGCTAAGTAGTAATGAAGAGACTACTAAAGAAATCGAATTAGTCAAAAACACCAATAAATATGATAGTGTACCTTTTGTCTATTCGAGTGCTAATAGTCAAAATGTTATGCGAGTAGGAAATTTCACAGAATTAAAAACGCACTTTAATGTTGTATTTAAGTCTGGTCAAATAAATCTGACAAAGAAGGCTAAAGAAGATAATTATAACGATAAGATATCCTTACAAAAAGCCGAATACCAAGTTTACGATGAAGATGATAGACTGGTGGGCACTATTGTAACTGATGAAAATGGGCAGGGTTCCCTTCAGAACTTACCATTTGGTCGTTATAAAATTAAAGAAAGTAAGCCTAGTTATGGATATGCTTTAGACCCCCAAGAATATACTGTGGAAATTAATGAAGGGGCATTAATTCAAGACTTAGAAGTTTATGAAGAATTAGATAAAAAAGAAGTGAAGATTAACAAACAATTTTTAGATGCTTATACCGAAGAATTTAAACCGGAAGAAGGTATATATTTTGATGTCTATACAGAAGACGGACAAACTTTAGTGGGGACATTGTTAACTGATAAGGATGGTAATGGCAGTGTTATGTTGCCTTATGGAACTTATTTAGTAAAACAAAGAAATTCACATACCAACTATTATAAAGTGGCAGATTTTACGATTACGATTGATGAAAACACCGATTTTGTGCAAAAAGAATTAATCAATTATCCTAAGATTCGTATAGTACCTAAAAAAGAAATAGTGGAGGTTCCCGTTGAAGTTCCGGTTGTTGTTCCGGTGGAAGTCGAAAAAGAAGTTGTTAAAATAGTTGAAGTTCCTAATACAGGAAAAAATACCGATTTCACTATTGTTAATTATTTATTAATGGCACTTAAATTGGCTTTTGTTAGCAAATGGAATATGATATGAAAATAATTAATAAAATAGTTGTAATATTAATTATTTTTTTCCTATTATTTGGTTTGGAAAACATTGTTACTAATCTTTATGAGAACAGTATTTCCCATAAAGAAGTAGCTTCATATTTAATTCCTGAAAAACAAGAGCGGGCTAAAGTTGAAACTTTAAAAGTTAAAGAGGAGTATAAAGGAATTTTGGAAATTCCGTGCCTTAATTTAAAAAAAGGGTTTTATGATAGTACAAGTTCATTAAATAATGTGGATCAAAATGTAACTTTGTTGGAGCCTAAAACTTTGGATAATATTAAAGAAAGTCTAATTGTCCTCGCTGCCCATTCCGGAAATAGTCAGATTTCTTATTTTCATAATTTAGATTTACTGCGCATTCAAGATAAAGTATATTTATATTTGCAAGATTTTAAATATACTTATGAGGTAATTGAAAAATATGAGATTGAAAAAGATGGAACTTTAGAAATAACTAAAAATGAAAATGGTCTTCTTTATTTGACAACTTGCAGTGAAAAGGATAAAACTAAACAGTTAGTAATAATATCTAAATTAGTAAGTGAGAGCACTTACTAGTTTTTTTATTGGTTGTATCTAGTAAAATTATAATCTTTTATGATAAAATTAAGAAGAAGTATTAGGAGGATATATGAACCTAAAAAGATTAACACTAGAAGAATATCAAAAAAGAAAAGACAAATCATATTTAGAAAAATGTTTGGAAAATGGGACGGCAGAATATTATATTATTAATTATAATGACGAAGAGTATCAATTTTTCTTTTATAAAAAGCCCGAAGATACTGCAGATATATGTGTAGAACAACATTCTCCTAAAAGTTTATTTGATCATAAAGATGTTATGAATGAAATATTTGCTTTTTTGAAAGAAAAAGGATATAAAAAAGTGGAAATAACTTTAATGGATGATTTTGATGAAAGAAAAGCCTTAGCGTTAAAATATGGCTTTAAAGAAATTCAAAAGTATAAACAAGGAATTTCGCAATTTGTTGATTATTGTAAAGAATTATAAGAGGGAAAATTTTAAGGAAATAGGAGCAATAAGTTATGTACTTTACTTGGTGAAAAATATAGTAAGCCACTATTTGAAATTTGATTCCTAGTATTTATATTTCGGCGGATATTGCCAAAATAACTAATAAAGAGTTAGATTATATTGAATCAAAGGGTTTGGATAATGCGTACTATAAAAGTTTGGCTCAGCCACTAGGCAGCAAATTAATGATTTTATAATACCTAAGTTACCATCAAAATTAAATGCAAAACAATTAGACAATAAAGTTCGATATCTTTTAAGAAAATTGAAAGAGGAAAACAAAATTATAAATGTTGGTAGTGACAAATTGCCAAAGTGGATTATTAATGAAGTGCAGTAAAGTGCAGTAAAAGGAGTAAATCATATGATTGAAATAAAAGAAATTAATGGTGAAACATTAGATGAAAATTATCGTTTTAGGGTATTTTTAAAAATGCATGCTGATGAAAAAACTTTAGATAGACAATTTAAACAATTGCATAATAAATATTTCAAAGATTTTGATTGTACTAAATGTCGAAATTGTTGCAAAGTTCTAGGTATATCTATGAATGAAGATGAACTAAATACAATTTGTAAACAATATCATTTAGACGTTCATAAATTAAAAAATGAAGTTTTAAATGAAAAATATGGAGAATATGTTGCTAGACCTTGTCCATTTTTAAATAAAGATAATAGTTGCAAAATAGATGAATGCCTACCAAAATCTTGTCAAGATTATCCATATACTAATAAAAAAGAAAGATTATTTAGTTTGCTTACAATAGTTAATAATAGTAAAATTTGCCCAGTAGTTTATAATATACTGGAAGATTTAAAAGAGGTATACAATTTTAGAAGAAGGTAGTTTTATATACGTATTAATTTAAAAAAAAATTAGAAATTGAAATACATAACAATATTGTTTGGAGGTTACTATGAAAATATTAATTTGGGGAATTCCTTGTGTAGGAAAAACTGATATAGGAAAAATGTTAGCAGAGAAATTAAATTATAAATATTTTGATATGAATGAAATTATCAAAAGGAAATATGGCACAATCGACAACTTTCATAATATTTTTTCAAATGATTATGAAAGATTTAAAGAAAAAGAACGAATTGCTTTAGAAATTATTAATAATAATGATAATTTTGTAATGACAATAACTTTGATATGTAATGAGAAAATTGTAAATAGTATACTTAATACTGATACTATTTCAATAGAACTAATTGATAATTTTGAGAGTATTTATGAACGAATAATGTTTTATGATGAAAACGATTGCCCAATGCTTGATAGTAAGCAATATCGTGATGAACATAAAGCTTATTATACTAAAGAGTTAAAAAATGATATGACAACTAGTAATTTAGAATACAAGAACATTCCGAAGTTTAATATAAACAGTAGAAAGTTTGAAGATGTAATTGATGAGTTAAAAGATTTCTTGCTAAAATTATATAAAAAAAATTAATTTTTGATCAAGAATAAGGGAGTAAATATAATGAATAATATTAAGCTAACTGAAAAAGAAATACAAGAAAAAATAAAAAAAGTTGATGGTGCTATGGCTCAAGAAGGTATGCCATTAACTAAAGAGTTAAAACAAAAGCTTTATAATTGCATAATTGGTAAGTCTTCAACTGAAATAGAACGCAAGAAAATTATAGAGAAATACAGAAAAATATAGGGCTAATAATTATAATGAAAAAGCTTTATAAATATTAAATTATGTGATATTTAGAGAGAAGAAGGCTTATAATTTTAATCCTGATATAGATAAAGTAATGGATTATACCCTAAAATTTAATGAAATAGAAACCTTTACTAAAAGTCCTCAAACATTAGAAAAAGTATTGAAAAGGCTATCAATTAAAGTTTATATATATTAGCTGAGATGGTATAATAAAAGCATAAATATATCTAATTGAGGTGGTTTGTTTGAGATGCATTCTAATGAATAAAAATAAAGAAGTATTAATGGCGGAATATGATACGGCAACAAGCGTTTTTACTAAAATATATGAAGTTATAGATATAAATTATGCTCCTTATATTTTAAAAAGTTTTTATATAGAAGATGATATTAATGATACTTCTTTTAGAACTAATTTAAGTGAATGGTTTAAAGGAAGAGGTATCCCTGCATGGCGTGATAAATTAGATTTATTATTACATAGGCTTAATTTAACTGCACCTTATGAACTTTTAGATAAAGCTTTTGGATTATCTTTATCTGATCAATATTGGTTAAAACCTTATGAGAGTGATATTTCCTATGATGATATAAATTTTTTTGATAATGATTTTGATTATGTTGAATTTATGGATGCATCTTTATCGACTAATAGTAAAACAATAACTAAAGAGTCTTCTTTAAAAACTCCTAATAATACTACTGATGGAATGCTAAAAAAAGCTTGGATTATAGATAATGGAATTAGATATTTATTAAAAGGCGGCTACAAAAATGAAACTTTACAACCTTTTAATGAAGTATTAGCTAGTGAAATATGTAAAAGATTAGGATTTAATCATGTTGAATATACTTTAGATACCTATAAAGATATGGTCGTATCTAAGTGTCCGTGTTTTATAACAAAAGATACAGAGTTAGTTACTTGCTATCAAATTAAATATGATATTAAAAGACATGACGGTATAGAAGATTATGAAGAATATATTAAAAAATTAGAAGATAATGAGATAGAAAATGCTCGAGAAAAAGTGGAAAATATGTATATTTTAGATTTTCTTATTATGAATGAAGATAGGCATTTAAATAATTTTGGGATTATTCGAGATGTTAATACTTTAAAGTGGCTTGATGTAGCTCCAATATTTGATAATGGTCAAAGTTTAAATATTGAATATTATGATGAAGATGAATTACACATATCTGGTAGGGGAAGAATGTTTTATGAAGTAAAACCTTTTGATGAAATAATAAAAGTTGTTAAAAATATTAAAAGAATCAATATTTCTAAGTTAGATGGAGTAGTAGAATGGTTTGATGATTTACTCCATCAATACCAACATTTAACGGGATATTCTGATACACGAATTAATAGATTATGTGTTTTATTAAATAGACAAATTAATAAGTTAAAAGAATTAATTTCAAGAGATAATTAAGGAGTTTATGTATCTTGCAAAATTCTTTTTTTATGAAGTAGTCAAGTGACCTATCTTAATATTAAACATACAATACTTTAGGAGGTTTGTGTATGTATAGACTAACTAGAGCTTATAGGGGAATTGTAATTGATGCTGGCCATGGAGGTATCGGTTAAATCCAAAAATAGAAGAAATGACTATTTTGGTAAGTAAATACAAGAGTTTAAGGTA
>CANRAC010000008.1 GCA_947628495.1 uncultured Bacilli bacterium | reverse complement strand
TTGGTTTTAGCTTTAATAGGTTTTGCTTTTAATTATGATCTTTTACTTAATAAAATAGGAAATATAAAATATTTAATGTTTTTAGGTATAACGATTAATTTGATTATTCAAACATTTTTAATTATTATGATATTTTCTAAAAAGTTAGGATTAAAATTAATTAATGGCATTTGTAATCTTTTAGATAAAATGCATATTAAAAGTGCAAGTAATATTAAAAAGAAGTCTATAGCACAATTAGATGAATATCATGAATGTGCTATATATCTTAAAAATAACAAAATTATGATTATCAAAATATTTTTAACAACTTTAATACAATTAAGTTTATACCATAGCATTCCATATTTTGTTTTTAAAGCTTTTGGTTTACAGGGATACTCAATATTTACTTTTATTTCTTTACAAGCAGTTTTATATATTTCTGTCGCTTCTTTGCCTTTACCAGGAGCCATGGGGGCTAGTGAAGGAAGTTTTATGATAATCTTTAAATTATTATTCCCTGCCACTTTACTTAGTAGTGCCATGCTTTTATCAAGAGGAATTAGTTTTTATCTTTTTGTTATTATTAGTGCAGTATTAATTTTCGGATTTATCGTTTATGATAAAATAAAACTTGCAAAAGTTAGTAAAAGGGAAATATTATGCAAGTAACAAATATTAATCATCAAGGCAATACAACGACTATTTCCAGTACTACTTACAATGGACCAATTGGGCATATTAAAGGAATAATTTTTAGTTCTTTTATCTGTTTAGTAGGAATACTTCTAACGCTTTTAAATATTTTATTATGCATTCAATATTTAAAAATAAAAGATTTTCCTTCTACGCAAGCAGTTATTGTAAATAGAGATAATGATCCGGAAATGGAAAATTTTACTTTAGCTTATAATATAGCTGGTCAAGATTATACGTATGACAAAGCATTTAAGATTGATAAAAATATAGGCGAAAGTATAACGATATATTATAATCCTGCTAATTATAAGGATATTTATTGGGATGATTCCCAGCCTAATTTCATGTTTGGTCTTTTGGCTTTTCTTTTTGATACTGTGGGTGTCAGTGCTTTGGTGCGAAATATCAAAAAATTATTACATTTTATTAATCCCCAAAAGTATGAAGCGGTAAAAGATGAGGATGATACGATGCTTGCTTTTGGCGAGGGTGGCTTTAAAAATAGCCCTTTTGATGATGAATATTCGGAGGGAAGCCATACAGAGATTAAATTTTAAAATGTTTTTCTAAATAATAAATGGATAAAATGGTATACTAGTACAGGAAGGTGAAATTATGCAAAAATACATGGAAATCTATGCCGATATTTTATTAAAAAAGTGTTTAAAACTAAAAAAAGGGGAACCTTTATTAATACAAGGACCAATGGAAAGATATGATTTTGTCCGTATTTTAGTAGATAAAGCTTATAAAATAGGAGTTAAAGACATAAAAATAAATTTAAAAGATGCTTATATGAAACATAGCAGTCTTAAAAATTTAACTTTAGACGAATTAAAAAAAGATGAAATGTGGAGTGGTAAATGTTTGGAAGAATATGCCAAAAAAGGCGGAGCTTTTTTAACTTTAAGTGCCGAATATCCTGATTTAATGAAAGATATTGATGCGGATATATTAACGAAATTGCAACTACATTCAGTTAGCGAAAGTAAGACATTTGATGCACGTCGTCGCAAAAATGAATTGGCTTGGTGTATTGCCTCTGTTCCTACTCAAGATTGGGCTGATAAATTATTTCCCAAAGAAAAAGATAATTTAAAAAAACTATGGAAAACTATTTTTGATATATGCCAAATTAGTAAAAGAGATCCTGAGAAAACTTTGGATCAAAAAATTAAAATTAGTCATGAAAGAGCTAAGAAATTAAATAATTTAAAATTAAAATATTTAAAATATAGTAATTCACTTGGGACAAATTTAACTATTAAATTACCAGAAAACTATGTTTTTCATAATATCGAAATGCAACTTGCCGATGGGCGAATTATATTACCTAATATGCCAAGTGAAGAAGTTTATTCTAGTCCCGATAAATATGGAACAAATGGAATTGTCTATGCTTCTAAACCCTTAATTCATAATGGGAAAACTGTGGATAATTTTTGGCTAGAGTTTAAAAATGGAAAAGTTATTAATTATGGGGCTAAAAAAGGTAAAGATGTTTTAAAAAGTATTATTAATTTTGATAAAACTTCCATGTATTTAGGAGAAGTAGCATTAGTAGATTATAATTCACCAATATCTAAAACCAATATGCTATTTTATACTACTTTATATGATGAAAATGCTTCCTGTCATATTGCTTTAGGTCAAGCTTTTAGTGATTGTATCCAAGATGGTGAAAAGAAAAGTAAAGAACAATTAGAAAAATTAGGAATAAATCAATCGAAAACACATGTTGACTTTATGATTGGGACAAAAGATTTAAAAATTACGGGTATAACTCAAAATGATGAAGAAGTAATTATATTTAAAAATGGTAATGGTGTTTTATGAGAAATATAAAAGATTTTCAAGATTTACACGATTCTTTAGGAGAAAGAGTAACTGTCGCCACAATTTTTCCCTATGATTCGCGTAAAAAAGTAAGTAAATATAAAGGAAAACTAGTAAGTGTTAAGGAGTGGGAAAGTATTACTATTGATGATATGGTAATTCCTTTTATTAGTGAAGACGGTGTTATAACTTATATCAAAGATCAGGAAAATAGGTATATATATAATAATAAAAAAATTCTTTCTCGTTGTCCGATAGATAAAAAAATAACTTCTATAGCTTCTTTAATTGCTTTTTCTTTTGGTATTGATCATTCTTTAAAATATTTAAATGCTTTACGTAATAAATTAGCTAAATATGAAGATAATAAAGAAATGGAGCGTTTTCAAAAAGAAAGAAATGCTAAAATTAAAAATCGTTAAATAGTATAAGTAAATTATACTATTTTTATTTGTATAAAAATAAAGGAAATTCCTCAGAATGTAAATGGAGGAAGAAACATGAGCAAATATAAAGTAGATATTACGGGAATAAATACAAGTGAGATTAAAGTTTTAACAAATGAAGAACAAATGGCGTTATTTGCGCAACTTCGTAGTGGAGATTTAGAAGCAAAAGACAAATTGACAGAAGGAAATTTAAAATTAGTTTTAAGTATTTTAAGGCGATTTAATAATCAAAAGTATAATATGGATGATTTATTTCAAATTGGTTGTGTAGGCTTAATTAAAGCGATTGATAATTTTGATCCTTCTTATGGGGTAATGTTTTCTACTTATGCTGTTCCTTTAATTTTAGGTGAAGTAAAAAGATATGTTCGCGACAATAGTCCTGTTCGAGTTAGCCGTAGTATTAAAGATTTAGCTTATAAAATATTAAAGTTTAAAGAAGAATATTTTGCTAAAAATGGGAAAGAACCATCTAATGAAATGGTCGCTAAAGCTCTTGATATTGAGGAGTATCAATTAGCGGCGGCGATTGATTCTTTAAAAGATCCTATGAGTATATTCGAACCTATATATAATGATGGAGGAGATACTATTTATTTACTTGATCAAATTGCCGATAAAAAAGAGTCTAAAAAGGATAAAGATATGTTAATTTCCTTAAATAAAGCTTTAAAACAAATCAAAAAAAGGGAAAGAGAAGTTTTAATTGAACGATATATAATTGGGAAAACGCAAATGGAAATTGCTGATTCTTTAGATATATCCCAAGCTCAAGTATCGCGGATTGAAAAAAATGCAATTAACAATGTCAAAAGATTAATCAAATAAAATATTGCATATATTTAATTAGAGGTGTCTCATGAATTTATCGGATATTCAAGCTAAAGAGATAATAAGTTTAATAGATGGGCGAAAATTAGGAAGAGTTGTCGACGTTAATATTAATGCTGAAGATGGCAAAATAAATTATTTCGTTGCCGAACATCGTCGTTTTTTTAAAAGACTTTTTGGTAAAGATGGGGAAACTAAGTTTACATTTGCTAACATTGAAAAGATTGGTGAAGATGTAATCTTAGTTAAATTATGATATAATTTTTCTTGGGGAAGTGCTATATGAATAAAAAGATTTTACTTATTTCGACAATAGTTTTAGCTTTAGATCAAATTAGTAAAGCTTTAATTGATATAACAATGAAATTTGGGCAAAGTATCCCAGTACTTAAAAACTTTTTTCATATTACATATTATCAAAATACGGGAGCAGCCTGGGGAATTATGAATAGCCGTACTTTTCTTTTAATTTCATTGACTATAATCATTTTAATAATCATTTATCGATATATGTATTCTTTTAAACAAAATAAACGAAATATTCTAGCTTTTGGGTTACTGATTGGGGGCATAGTTGGTAATCTATTAGACAGAATTATTTTTGGTTATGTTAGGGACTTTTTAGATTTTTATGTTTTTAATTATGACTTTCCTGTTTTTAATGTTAGTGATATGGCTATTGTAGCGGGGATATTTTTACTTATTATTGCCATAGTCAAGGGAGAAGAAGTAAATGGAAGAGATAAAGGTAGAAGAAACAAAAAGTCGGCTTGATAAGTTTTTAACTGAACAGTTAGATACAAGTCGCAGTATTATCTTAAAAATGATAAATGAGGGTTATGTCTTAGTCAATGGCTTACAAGTTAAAGCTAGTAAACCATTAAAAGAAAATGATGTGGTGACAATAAAGGATGGATTTACATTAACTACCGATATACCCGCAACTAAAATGCCTTTAGATATCGTTTTTGAAGATGAAAATGTGATATTAATAAATAAGCCTAGCGGTCTTACCGTCCACCCTGGCAGTGGTAATTATGATCATACTTTAGTCAATGGTTTAATGTATTATACAAAAAACTTAAGTGATGTAAATGGGGAAGAAAGGCCTGGTATTGTCCACCGTATTGATAAAGATACTTCGGGTTTAATCCTAATTGCCAAAAATAATAAAGCTCATCAAATATTAGCGGATGACTTTAAACATAAAAGAATTGAAAGAGAATATATTGCTTTAGTAAATGGAGTTTTTCCGCATAACAAGGCAACGATTGATGCCCCGATTGGCCGAGACGAAAACAATCGTAAGCAAATGACAGTTACAGCCAAAAATTCGAAAAATGCCGTTACCCATTTAACAGTTATTAAAAGATATAAAACTCATACGTTGCTTAGGTTAAAATTAGATACAGGGCGAACCCATCAAATTAGAGTTCATATGAAATATATTGGCTACCCAATTTATAATGATCCCGTTTATTCGGATAAAAAATGTAGTGATTTTGGTCAATTTTTACATTCGGCTAAGATAAAATTTACCGAACCAATTACAAAAGAGCAATTAGAGTTTGCTGTTGATTTACCGAAGGAATTTAAAGATTACTTAAATTCTTTAGAAGAAATATAATAGAAGTAGAGGATGAAAAATGGAAGAATTAGAATTAAAAAATGTTACAGAAGAAGAATATAGAGCAGTAAAACCAATTATAGAAAAGGATAATGAGGCATTTAAAGCCAGAGGAAAAGGACCTTATGTTACTTTTATGAATTACTTTTCTGATAGATTAACCGGAGTTTATTTTAAAGGGACTTTAGTAGGTTTTGTCAACTTAGGATATTTTCGAGGAGATTTAGAAATTCAAACTTATATATTGCCTCAATATCGTGGTCATAACATTTCTTATTTATTACATAGAAAAGTGGTGGAAGAAACAAGTATTAATTATCCAACGGCTAAAAAAGTTGTCAGTCAAGTAGAAAGGGACAATGAGGCTTCTTTACGAGTTATGGAAAAATTAGGATGGGCTCACGATTATGATCATGAAGAAGCGGTTTTTTATGAAGAAGATAAAGTAAGTAATGTATTTTATACTTTAAATCCTCATTATGAAAAAGAAAAGGGGATAACTAAATGATTCAAAATAAAAAAATTTTAATATTAGGAATGGCGCGCAGTGGGATTGCAATTGCTAAACTTTTAGCTAATTATCAAAATGAGATTATAATTACAGATTTGAAAAAACAGGAAGAAGAGGCTATTCAAGAATTAGAATCTTTAAATATTAAAATTGTAATTACGGAAAAACAGGAAGAACTTATTGATAATTCTTTGGATCTAGTAATTAAAAATCCCGCTATAATTAGAACTAATCCTGCTGTTTTAAAAGCCAAAAGTTTAAACATTCCTGTTATAAATGAAATGGAAGCTAGTTTTCCATTACTGCCTAAAAATGTGACGATAATTGGCATTACGGGATCTAATGGAAAGACCACAACCACAACAATGGTATATGAGATGTTAAAAAGAAGTGGTAAAGAAGTTTTTTTAGGCGGAAATATTGGCACACCTTTAGCAAGTCTTATACCTAATATTAAAGAAAATAGTATCTTAGTTTTAGAAATATCTGATCACCAATTATGTGATATGTATAAATTTAAAACTAATATTAGTGTATTAACTAATTTATCTCAAGTGCATTTGGATTTTCATGGCAACTCATATGAAACGTATAAAAATACGAAAAAGAAAATCTTTAATAACCATACTAAGGAAGATATAGCTATTTTAAATAAAGAAGATCAAGATGTTATTAATTTGACTGAAGATATTCCTTCTTCAAAGCTTTATTTTTCTTCTAAAGCAAAAGCGGATGCTTATTTAGATGGTCACGACATTATTTGTTATAATGAAAAAATTATTAAAATTGATGATATAACTGTTAAAGGAAATCATAATTATGAAAATATTATGGTAGCTTTACTTATTGCCAAAAAGTTTGGGGTTTCTAATGAAATTATTAGAGATTTCTTAAAAGAATTTAAAGGCGTTGAGCATCGCATTGAATTTGTAAGAGAAATAAATAAACGTAAATTTTATAATGATTCTAAAGCTACAAATAATAAGTCGACTATTATTGCTCTTTCGGCATTTAATAGTCCGGTAATTTTATTGATGGGTGGGTTAGATCGAAATATTCCTTTTGATGAAATTGCTCCGTATTTGACCAATGTTAAAACAATAATTTGTTTTGGGCAAACAAAAGAAAAGATTGCTCAATTTGCTACTCAAAATAACAAGGAAGTAATAATTTTAGAAAATTTAGAAGAAGCCACAAAAAAAGCTTATGAAATAAGCCAAGAAGAAGATATCATTTTACTTTCGCCAGCTTGTGCTTCTTGGGATCAATATCCTGACTTTGAAACAAGAGGGAAAGAATTTAAAAATGTTGTTAATAATTTAAAATAAGCAATTAAATATGCAAATTTAGTTAAGAAAATAAATTGTAACATATAAGATTGTGGCAAAGACAATCCACAATTGATAAGGAATAAGCAAATAGAAGGATATTTTGTTTGCTTTTTTTGTTTCTATTAATAAATAGATTGTACTAATAAATAAAAGAATTGTTACATATAAAGTTAAAGTTAAATTGTTTAAATAAAAGAATACTAAAGAAAAGGATTGATTTAAAATATAGTTTAAAAGATAAGCAAATAAATAATTTTTGTTTATCTCATTCTTTTTTAAAATTAAATAAAAAGATAAAGCAATTAAAGCATACAATATAGGCCAAACTATTGCAAAAACTAATCCTGGAGGATTAAAGGAAGGTAAATTTAAAGTTTGATAAAATTCGGCATTAAAAGGAAATAGTAAACTAGAGATAAACCATGGAATAAGGATAATAAAATAAATTAAAAATTTCATATATTTCAACTCCTTTACTAATTTTATGAAATATATTAAAATATTATGAAGAAAGAGGTTTCTTATGGACAAATTAATCGTGAACAAAAAAGATGAAATAATTATGAAATTAATGCATTTTTTTGTAACTGAAGAAAATTATACACCTATTATTGTTAGTGGAGTTAAAGACGAGATTTGGTTAGAAAATCAAGATGCATATTATAAAATAATCAGAATAAATGCTAATTATATACATAATGAAGAACAATATAATTTTGATATATTTAAAGCTAAGAAAATTATTAAACAAATTAAGAAAAAAACTTTATCATTAAAAGTACATGCTTTAAATATTCTTCTTGATTTAAATGAAGATATTAAAATAAAAGAAGATAAAATTTTAAGTTCTTTAAGTATCAAGAATGTTAAAGATATTAAATCTACAAAAGGACTAGGGTCTATATTTCCTAATATTAAAAATAATCCTTTAAATAATGATAAAGGATTAGATTTACTAATAAATGTTACTAAAGATATTAATGAAACAACGGCGAAGAAAAATCAAGATTATGAAGATGTTTTCAAACAAAAGAAAATATTAGTAACCTATATTTTAATGGGCATTAATATTGCGATGTTTATTTTAACTTACTTATTGTTTTATCTATCAAATGGCAATATTAATTTAGAAAGTTTATTTTCTGTTAATGCAGCGGCGATTAAAAGCGGAGAATATTACCGCTTGATTACGGGAACATTTTTGCATGCTGGGCCTTTATTCATGCCAATTCATTTATTATTTAATATGTATGCTTTATATATTATTGGCTCACAAGTAGAAAATTTTGTAGGGAAATGGAAATATCTTATTATCTACTTTGCTTCGGCATTAATGGGCAGTTTACTGTCGACTGTTATTTTACATGCCAATAGTATCGGCGCGAGTGGGGCTATCTTTGGTTTAATGGGAAGTTTAGCTTATTTTGGCTATCATTATCGAATTTATTTTGGCAATATATTAAAGTCTCAAATTATACCCTTAATAGTAATTAACTTATTGATGGGATTTATGTTCTCAGGAATTGACAATGTGGCTCATATTGGGGGCCTGGTAGGAGGAATACTTTCTACTATGGCAGTAGGACTTAAACATAAAAGTCAGAAATCTGAACAAATTAATGGATGTATTGTTTATTTGTTACTAGTAGCATTCTTAATATTTATGTTAGTCAAATATTAAAAAAAGGTTTTTAAATTTAAACCTTTTTTATATTTGCCTATATAAGCCAATTGCTATTCCTAAAATAGTGACATTTTCTAAAATAATGGGTTCCATAGTATCATTTTCCGGTTGCAAGCGAATATGATCTTTTTCTTTATAGAAAGTTTTTAATGTTACTTCGTTTTCGGCTGTCATTGCTACAACTATTTGACCATTTCTAGCTGTTTTAGAACGTTCCACAATAACAATATCTCCATCAAATATTCCAGCATTTATCATGCTTTCCCCACTAACTTTTAAAGTAAATACTTCTTTTTTATGGGCAATTAAAGAAGCGGGCAAATCAAAGAAGTTATTGGGCATTTCAATAGCTTCGATGGGACTTCCAGCAGTTATTTTTCCTAATAATGGAACTTTAACAATATCCTCATTTTTCTTTTCAAATTCGTTTTCCACTAAAACTTCAATAGTACGAAATTTCGAGTTGGTCTTTCGAATACATCCAGCTTCTTCTAAGTGTTTTAAATGAACGTGAACAGTCGCTGGAGAAGATAGATTTAAACCAGCACATATTTCTCTAATTGAAGGGGGGAACCCATGTTTTACAGTATATTTTTTGATATATTGTAAAACTTCTTGTTGTTTTTTAGTTATTTTTTTCTTCATAACTTACCTCCATTTTCATGTTAACACATAAAATGTAAAAAGTCAAACAATTGTTCTAAATGTCCTGGACAAGAAACAAATGTTCGCCTATAATAATTGTAGAAAGAAGGGATAAAAATGAAAAACAAAATCAAAGAGTATAAAGGAGTAATAGGGTTTTATTTAATTATTATATTATGTATCTTTTTAATTAGTACTAATAACAATTATCTAAATAACCATAATTCAGAGGGAATTAAAATTAATACAACTATTAACCAAAAATAATTTATAAACAAAATTCTACAAATATTTTAATTGCTCTTTAGTACAATATCTGTGGTGATATTTATGCGAACTTTTTATATATTTAAAATAAATAATGAATTTGCCACCTTAACCAAAAATTGCCCATATAATTTATTTAAAAGCATGGAGCAAATATATTATGCTGATAAAAACGATGTGTCCACAGCATATAATATTTATGAACAAATCATTTTACCTTTAAATAAAATGAAAATTAATTTAGATTTATTTTCTCAATATAAAAAAGATGATCATTATACAAAATTTCGAGATACACACATGATTAATAATTTTTATAATGATGAACAAACTAAATTAATTGTCAATTCTTCTTATATGATTTTAAAAAGCACAAAATCTTCGCCCACATTTTTAGATGATTTAAGAGAATTAGAAAATTTATTTGTTTGTGATTTTGAAAATAAAGACTATTTTTGGCTCGAAAAAATACTGGTATAACTTGCAAGGAAAAATTAAATTTAGTAAAATAAAAAAGAAGGAGTGATATTAATGTTAAAAGATATATTGTTGATTGTTATTGGCCTTGTTGTAGGGGTTATCATTGGTTTTTTAATTTCCAAAAAATTAACGCAAAAATATTTAAAGAAAAATCCCCCAATTAATGAAAAAATGATTGAAGCTTTAATGAGTGGTATGGGTCGCAAACCTTCTCAAAAGCAAATTAAACAAATGATGAATCAAATGAATAGATACATGTAAAGGCTTTAAAAGAAGTCTTTTTTTTATCTTTGCAAATTAAAACTTGATTTGTATTTTTGAATATGGTATTCTATTTTTAGATTATAAAGAGTAAAAGGTGGTGGAATTATGAATGAAATGCTTAGCAAAATATATCATAGTGACTATTTTGTTATCGGATTATTCATAGTAATAGTAATTCTTGCAATTATTTTTTTAGTTTTAGTTTTTTCGGGGAAAAAGAAAAAAAATAAAGAGAAAGAGGAAATAAAAGTAAATAATAATACAAATAATACTTTAGAACAAAATTTGGCAACAATAGATAGTGCTACAGTGGAAAGTCCAAATCCGACTCCTGTGACTAGTCCTGTTGAACCCGTAAATCCGGTTTTAGCAGAGCCTATTCCAAATCCTGTGGAGCCTCAGCCAATCGTTGAAGGCGGCAATCAAGTTGAGAATGTTAGTATGCCAGTAAATATGGGAGTAATGCCCCAACCAGTAGAAAATCCTGTTACTGAAGTTCCTAGTGAGCCAGATTCAGCTTTTAATACGAGTATTTTTCATAACATGCCGGAAACTATTGCTAATACAGTTCAGGAAGAACCAGTTGTTTCTGTAGGGGAAATATCTCCAGAAGTAAATAATACTAGTGAGGATAATAATATTTCAACAGAAAATCCTTTAACTTCTAATTTATTTGAACCAGCTCCTGATTTGAGTCAAGTGTCTGTCAACAATCCTTTAAATACGGAAGAAGAAGTTCCTAAAGTAGAAATACCTGAAGAACGACCAACTAATGATATTCCTAATATTAATGAGATTATGCCTAATTATAATGGTCAGTCTGATAATATTTCAGCTGAACCAATTTCAAAAAGTGAGCCAGAGTTAAATGATTATCAAAAAGAAAGAATTCAAATGCCTAATCAATTTAGTTCAGTTTATATTAATAAAGAAGAACCTGTAGAGGAGAAAAAGGAAAATCCAGAGCCTAAAAGTGATAAACCACCTTATGATCCGACACTATTTAACACTATTTATGATCCGGTTCCAGATATAAAACCAGCAATGCCTGAAGAAAATAAACAACCAGAGATAACTCCAATAGTTGAAAATAATGGAGATAATATTCCAAGTAGTACTCCAAGCTTTGAAGTTCCAGAAGTAAATATTCCAGAACCAACAATAAATTCTGTAGAACTGGCTAATGTGGAACCAGTCAATGTTGAACCAACTCCATTTGAAATGCCTAAGTTTGATACAATTCCCCCATTAGAACCAATAAATAATGTGGAAAATAACGATATAGATTTAGAACAAACATCAACAGATATTAAAATTAATCCTCAAAATACATTTGAAATGCCAAACTTGGCTACCCCTCAAACAGATAATGCTTCTAATAATGATGAGACTACAGATGCAACATCAGTATTACCAAATTTTAATAATGAAACTTTTAACATTAATAAGTAAATGTAAATGTAAAGATTCTTTCATGAATCTTTTTTTCATGATATAATTTTTTATGGTGAAATAATATATGGCAAAATATGATGAAAGTTCAATTAAAATCTTAGAGGGCTTAGAAGCTGTTCGTAAACGACCAGGTATGTATATTGGTTCGACAGATAAAAGAGGACTACATCATTTAGTTTGGGAAATTGTTGATAATGCTATTGATGAAGTAATAAATGGGTATGGTAATTATATAAAAATAATATTACATAAAAATGATACAATTACTATTTGTGATACTGGTCGTGGTGTGCCAATCGGTATGCATGAAAGTGGTAAAAGTACACCGGAAGTTATTTATACTGTTTTACATGCGGGAGGAAAATTTAGTGAAGCTGGGTACAAAGTAAGTGGAGGACTACATGGTGTCGGAGCCAGTGTTGTTAACGCTTTATCTAAAAGTATGGACGTCACTATTTATCGGGATGGGTTAATTTCCAATATTCGTTTTAAAGATGGAGGAAAAGTTGATAGTCCTTTAAAAACAATTGGTGAAACAAAAAAAACGGGAACTATGGTTACTTTTACGCCAGATTTAGATATTTTTAAAAATTGTCATTTTTCTTATACAACAATTTGTGAAAGAATGCAAGAAAGTGCCTTCTTACTTAGTGGTTTAACTATTGAAGTCATAGATGAAGAAGACAAGCGCAGTGCAAAATATTACTATGAAGACGGTTTAATTAGTTTTGTAGAGTACATGAATGAATCGAAGAAACCTTTACATAAAGTAATTAATTTTAAAGGTACAAAATCCGATATTGAAATAGAAGTAGCCTTACAATATACAGATGCTTACAATGAAAGTATTATGTCTTTTGTTAATAATGTCAAAACTAGTGATGGCGGAACTCACGAAGTAGGATTTAAAACTGGTATTACTAAAGCTTTTAATGATTATGCTAAAACTAATAGTCTTTTAAAAGGTAAAGATGGTAATTTTGACGGTAGCGATGTGCGCGAAGGTCTTACTGCGGTTATTAATTTAAAAGTGCCAGAAGCTAAGCTTCAATTTGAAGGTCAAACAAAAGGAAAATTAGGAACACCTGAAGCCAGAAGTGCAGTAGAGAGCGTTGTTTATGATAATTTAAAATTCTTTTTAGAAGAAAATAAAGAAATTGCTTTAACGATCATTGATAAAGCCACAAAAAGTAAAATTGCCAGAGAAGCGGCGCGTAAAGCCAGAGAAGAAGCTCGAAATGGCAAAGGTAAAAATAAGTTAGAAAAAAATTTATCGGGAAAACTAACACCAGCTCAGAGCAAAAATCCCAAAATTAATGAACTTTTCTTAGTCGAAGGAGATTCTGCGGGAGGTTCTGCCAAACAAGCTCGAGATAAAAAGTTCCAAGCTGTTTTACCTTTAAGAGGTAAAATTATTAATACGGAAAAAGCTTCAATTGAAGATATTTTAAAAAACGAAGAAATTAATACAATGATTCATACAATTGGCGCCGGTTATGGAAACAACTTTGATGCCTCGGAATCTAATTATGATAAAGTTATAATTATGTGTGATGCCGATGTCGATGGGTTCCATATTCAAACTTTGCTTTTAACTTTTTTCTTCCGTTTTATGCGAGGTTTAATAGAGCAAGGAAAACTTTATATTGCCAATCCACCTTTATTTAATGTTATTACTAAAGATAAGAAGTATAATTATTTTTGGAGTGAGGATGATGTTAAAGACTTTATTAAAGATAAAACCGGTTATCGTATCTCACGCTTTAAAGGCTTAGGCGAAATGAATGCTGATCAGTTAGAAAACACCACCATGAATCCTGAAAAAAGAAGTTTAATTAAAGTAAGTATAACTGATGCGGCATTAGCTGAAAAAAGAGTTAAAGTATTAATGGGAGAACAAGTCGAACCAAGAAAAGAATGGATAAATGAAAATGTTGTCTTTACCATGGAAGATGATTTAATAATCTAGGTGAACTATAATGAAAAAAAATAATTTATTTAAAGATTTAATTTTATATTTTAGTGTAATCCTTAGTTATTTTGTAATATATATAATTGTAAAACTTAGCATAGAATTTGATAGTGTTTACTATAAAATGGTAACTAATATTTGTTTTATATTTTTAACTGTTTTAACCTTATTTATTATTTATAATAAAAAATATCGAAAGGTTGTTATTGTCTTAACTTTTGGGGTTGCTATTATTTTAATTAGTCATCTTTTATATTATGAAAAATTTAGTTGTAAAATAGAGCCTTTATTATATTTGCATAATAAATATGGTTTAGCTTTTTCGGATATGGATATTGTTAAGTCCACCAATTATTATACATCTTTAGATGATGATGGAATGCCTAGAAGTGCAACTATCAAATATAAAAAAAAGAAAATTTATGTTTATTTTTCTCAGGAATACAATAGATGGATAGATAATTATTAAATAATATAAAAATGTTTGCTAAAATAAGCAAAAGAATATATAATAAAAATGTAAGTGCTATACAAGGCATCTACAAGGTTGTGGACACCAGTCTAAGAATTACTTCTTAAACTCTGGTGTCTTTTATTTTAAATTATCATTTCTGATATTTAAAAGTTTTATAATGATTAATTCTAGCAGTAAAATTATAATGTTACTCATAACCAATCACTACCTTTCTAACCATACCCCCTGAAACTCAAGGTTTATGAATTACAAAGATGAAAAAAGGTAGACACCAGTGTATAACACTCGGCGTTTATTATAAAAAATAAAATAACAAAAAATAAAGAAAAAGTGGCCGTCAAAAAGCGACATGAATTCGACATTACTTCACTCTTGCTTAAATGCTTACTTTTTTTATATAATTATAGTGGTGATTTAAATGGGACTTTTTGATAAATTAAAAAATATTGTTAAGAAAAAAGAAAAAGAAGAAACAAAAGAAGTACAAGTATATGATAAAGGCTTAGAAAAAACTCGTGATGAGTTTGTTTCTAAATTAAATATTCTAGGTATTAAATATACGAAAGTAAGTGAAGAATATTTTGAAGAATTAGAAGATTTATTAATTATGGCTGATATTGGTGTTAAAACAGTTTTTAAATTTTTAGATAGATTACGTAAAAGAGTTAAAGAAGAAAATATTACTGATACTAAATATTTAAATGAAGTTATTATTGATGAATTGTTTATCATTTATGTTGAAGGCGAAAGCTTAAGCGATAAAATCAACGAAGCGCAAAGTGGTCCAACTGTTTTGCTTTTTGTTGGTGTTAATGGTGTGGGTAAAACAACAACAATAGGTAAGATTGCTCATCGTTATAAAAATAGTGGTAAAAAAGTTATGCTTATTGCGGGGGATACATTTCGAGCAGGAGCTGTCGAACAATTAAAAGAGTGGGCTACCAAAACTGATTCAATCTTTTATGGTAAAGAAAATACTGATCCAGCAGGAGTAATTTATGATGGCCTTGTAAAAGCTAAAGAAGAAAATGTCGATATAGTTTTAATCGATACCGCTGGAAGATTACAAAATAAAGTTAATTTAATGAAAGAACTAGAAAAAATTAATAAAGTTATTAAAACGCATATTGAAAATGCTCCTCATGAAACTTTATTAGTTATTGATGCTACAACTGGTCAAAATGGAATTTCCCAAGCGAAAGCCTTTAAAGAAA
The DNA here is from genome assembly GCA_947628495.1 of uncultured Bacilli bacterium. GTDB lineage: Bacteria > Bacillota_I > Bacilli_A > RF39 > UBA660 > HGM10766. Next base: position 487 of record CANRAC010000008.1, on the reverse strand, counting down.
TAACTGACATCACCGGGATTGTGTTAACTAAACTTGATGGTACTGCTAAAGGAGGCATAGTTTTAGCTATTAAAGAAGAAGTAAACTTACCGGTTAAATTTGTAGGTCTAGGGGAAAAAAGTGAAGACTTACAAACATTTGATATTGAAAATTATATTTATGGTTTATTTAAGGATATGATGTAATGGATAGAATTTATTTGAATGAACTTTTTGATTATTATGGTTCATTATTAACATTAAAAGAACAAAATATATTTATTGAACATTATGAAGAAGATTTATCACTCCAAGAAATTGCTGATAATTTACAGGTAAGTAAATCAGCTGTTGGTAAAACTTTGAAAATAGTAGAAAATAAATTAAATGATTATGAAAGTAAATTACATTTAAAAGAAAAAAAAGATAAAATAAATAAACTATTAGAGAAAATAAATGATAAAAAATTAATTGACGAAATAAAAGCATTAATTTAAAATAGAGAAAAA
>CANRAC010000007.1 GCA_947628495.1 uncultured Bacilli bacterium | reverse complement strand
CCCCCCCCCCTAGTGTTGTTGTCAACGAAAAAACATCAGTTTTTCAACCAATGCTTTATTCATCAATTAGTACAGCTTTTATTCTTCTTACTCCTGCACTACTTGCTTCTTCTTTTTTTATTTTAAATGTCCCAAGTTCATTAGTATTTTTAACATGAGGCCCTCCACAAAGTTCTTTGGAAATATCCCCAATACTATAAACAGTTACAATATCGGGATATTTTTCAATAAACATACATTCTGCTCCCGATTTAATTGCATCTTCTTTTGACATTTCTTGTTTAGTAACAGTAATACCTTCTTTAATCCAGCTATTAATTAATTTTTCCACTTTACTTTTTTCTTCATCAGTTAATTTATGATCACAATTAAAATCAAAACGTAATCTTTCTGATGTTATGTTAGAACCTCTTTGATGAATATCTTTATCAACTACAACTTTTAAGGCCGCATTTAATAAATGGGTAGCGGTATGGTATTTTGTTTCAATTTCACCATGACCACCAAGTCCCCCTTTAAACTGTCCAGCAGAAGCTGTTCGAGATAATTCTTGATGTTCTTTAAATTTTTGTTTAAATCCTTCAATATCTACTTTTAAACCTAATTCATTTGCTAACTCCTCTGTTAGTTCAATCGGAAATCCGTAAGTATCAAATAAATGAAAAGCTTGAATACCATCTATATCTTGACCACTTGCTGTTACTTTATTAAATTCTTTTAAACCTTTTTCCAAAGTTCTATTAAATTTAATTTTTTCATTAGCTAATACTTCTAAGACAATATTTTTATTATCATCTAATTCTTTATAATAGTTTTTGTACATATCTAATATTTTTAAAGCAATTTCTTGCTCCCAATTAGAATTAATATCTATACCAATATTTTTAGCATGTCTGATGGCTCTACGGATTAATCTTCTTAATATATAACCTTGACCAACATTACTAGGTTTTATTCCGGCAGGATCAGCACTTATAAAGACAGCTGTCCTCATATGATCTGCAATAATGCGCATGCTACGTTGATTATCTTCGTATTTTTTATTAGAAACTTCCTCAATTATTTTGATAATTGGTTGCCATATACTTGATTCGTAATTATCATTTTTTCCTTCTAAAATGGCAGTAGTTCGTTCTACGCCCATGCCTGTATCAACATTTTTTTTAGGCAGTTCCACGATTGTCCCGTCTTCATTATGATTATATTGCATAAAAACATCATTCCAGATTTCAACCCATCTTTCATCTTCTGGATCAAATTTATCTGGAACGGGATCATCACTGCGCCAGTAAAACATTTCGGAATCGGGACCACATAGACCTGGTAATTCTAAATTTGGCCACCAATTATCCTCTTTCGTCGCACAAATTCTTTCTTCTTTAATTCCTAAGCTTAACCAAAGATTTTTCGTTTCATTATCCATTGGAGCAATTTCATTACCAGCAAAGATTGTAACAGCCAGTTTTTCCACAGGTATATTTAAAACTTGGGTTAGAAATTCAAAACTCCAACTAATAGCTTCTTTTTTAAAATAATCGCCTAGACTCCAGTTTCCTAACATTTCAAAAAAAGTATGATGATATGTATCTCCTACTTCATCTAAATCGTTAGTTCTAATGCATTTTTGATAATCACATAATCTTGTACCATAAGGATGTTCCTGACCCATTAAATAAGGAATTAAAGGTTGCATTCCCGCGGTATTAAATAAAACAGTATTATCGTTTTCCGGTACTACCGGAGCACTAGGAATTTGTTTATGTCCTTTATTTTTAAAAAATTCAATATATAAATCTTTAATATTCATGTTATCTACTTCCTTTTGTCTATTCTGTTTCTAAATCAACTAAATTAAATTTCTTATTAATAAATTTAAAGATAATTTTTAAGAAGGCAATGATTGGGGTAGCTAAAACCATTCCTACTATGCCAAAGAAACTACCAAAAACAGTTAAACCAATTAAAATGGTAACTGGATGTAATTTCATTGTTTTGCTCATAACAATCGGTTGAATAATATAGCTTTCTAAAGTTTGGAAAACAATTATAACTACTAAAGCTAATATACCTATCAAAGGGCTTTGAGAAAAACCGACAATAACCGCCGCAGCTCCACCAATATAAGGTCCAATATAAGGAATCAAATCGGTGATTCCACAAAACATTCCGAATAACAATGGGGCTTTTAAGCCAATGATGGCAAAGCCAATGGAACAGCCAATTAAAATTATACTCGCCACACCGAAGACACCGTTGACATATTTTCTTAATTGACGACCTATCTCATTTGTCAACTCTGTTATTTCATAACGATATTTTTTCGGAATTAATTTCACAAAATGTTTTTGAATTGAATCAAAATCAAATAACATATAAAAACCAATTATTAAACTAATTAATAAGGTACCAATACCACTAAATAAAGAGCCCATAATACCAATGACTTTATTTGGTAAATCTTCAACGATACCATTAAAGAAGCTACCAATATTCGAATAAATGGTATTTCTAATATTATTGATAGTCGTTGGATTAATGTTATCAATATTTTTTAAAAAGTCGTTAATAAAATCTTTGATACTGCTAAATATTTTCGGCAAAGAAGATACTAAATCATTAAATTGATTTATTACAGTAGGAAGTAACATACTCATAAACAAATATAATAAGGCAATAAAGCCAATATAAACTATAACAACAGCTAAGCCTTTTTTAAAACCATTTCGATTTAAAAACATGACTAATGGATGAAAAAGCCAAGCAATAATATAACCAATAAATAAAGGTGTTAAAATCTTTAAAAAAGTTAAAATAAAGCTTGGAACGCGCCACTGTTTAGCAATTATAGTAACTAGTAAAATTACCCCAATAATCATGCATACATATAAAATTTTAAGAATCTTTTTGGATAAGCCAACAGATTCATTAATTGCTTGAATATCTAAAGTTTCTTTTTTTTCTTTTTTAACCGGCATTTTATTCACTTCCCTAAAAAATATTATAGCACACAATAAAAGCCAATACTATGATTGGCCTTTAATTTTACATATTTTTTAGACTTTTATCTGCACAATCCATTGCAGTATTTAAAAGTTTATCAGCGTTCTTTTTTGTGTCTTTATTCATAAAACAATATGTAGCAATTCCTGCTCCCATGATACTTGCTGATAGCATTAAAGACATTGCTTTTTTCATAAATACACCATCCTTCATTATTAGTTTGGTTCAAAAGACGACAAATTATGCATTAGCATCCTTTTTAAATCCGTTTTTCTTTGTGTACTATAAGAATTTTGCGTAGCTTCTAAAAAACTTTGCGGATTACCAATAATTACCAAACTTTTCTTAGCTCTGGATACCCCAGTATAAATAAGTTTATTATAAAGCATTTTGTGGTAAGAAGAGCTAATTATCATTATGACATGTTCAAATTCACTACCTTGCGATTTATGAATAGTCATCGCATATGCATGTTTAACATTTAACATATCATCTTTATTGTAGCTAATGTAGCTACCCTCAAAATCTATGGTAACTACATCTTTATTATGCTCATCTTTACCAATTTTATGTATATAGCCAATATCCCCGTTATAAACATTATTATCTGGATCATTTATTAATTGTAAGACTTTATCATGCATGCGATAAATAACATCGCCGACTTTTAGTTCTTTTTTATCTTTACTGGGAGGATTAAATAGATTTTGCAGTAAAAAGTTGAGGTTATCAATGCCATTTTCCCCTTTATACATAGGGGCTAGTATTTGCATATTTTTTTCATTTAAGCCTTTTTCTTTACTCATTGTACATAATTGTCTTAAAGTTTCTTTAATTTGATTATTAGCCACATCTAAAAAATTATAATCATCTTTTTGTTCTAAAAAATTAGTACTTAAATTATATTCTCTAATTTCGCGAGCTAAATCGGGGATATAAGAATTGGCACTTTGACGATATATTTCTTTAAGTTCAGTATGAGAAAAGCAATTAGAAGCAATTAAATCGTTTAAAATAAGTCCTGCCCCAACACTTGGAAGTTGATTAGCATCCCCAACTAAAATTAATTTAACATTACTATATATTCCTTTTAATAAAGCATCAAATAAAGCGGTATCAATCATACTTACTTCATCAACAATTATAAACTTTTGAAAATTTTTATTATCTTCATTTACTTGGAAGGTATTAGTATCTTGATTCCATTTTAAAAAGCGATGGATAGTCATAGCAGGCAAATTAGTCGATTCACTCATTTTCTTACTAGCTCGACCAGTCGGAGCAAGTAAAGCAATAGAACTTAAAATATCTATATTCGAAAGATTATATTCGGTAATTATGATTTTGACAATGGCATTAATAATTGTCGTTTTACCTGTTCCTGGTCCACCTGTAATAATACTGATGTTATTATTTAAAGCTTTTAAAATTGCTTCTTTTTGATCATGATTATATTTTACTTCTAACTCATTTTCTAACCTTTTTATTTTTTCACTAAATTTAGACACTTTTTTATTCGGGCTATTATTTATTAAATATAAATTTTCCGCAATATCTTTTTCCATTATATAAGTAGCAAATAGAAATATTTTATCATCTAAAATATATATTTCTTTTAAAGCTTGTAATTTTGTTAAAAAACTATCTATGTTAGTTAGAGGAATATTAAATTCTTTATTTAAATATTTAATTATATCATCTTTATCATGGTAAGTATCCCCATTAATAAATTCTAATCTTTTAAGTGTTTCAATAATACAAGCCTTAACTCTTATTTCACTACTAGCTTCTCCTTTATTTAAATAAATTTTATCAATTTTTTTAAAATCAATATATGATGCTAATTCATAAATATTTTCTTCAATTATCGTTTTTAAATTATCTTCGTATTCTTCCATTAACAAAAGCGTTTCTTTTAAGGAAAAGCCCATTTTTTGTAAACTTAAAATTAAATCATCTTTTTCATTATATTTAATAAGAGAATTATAAATTTGTTGAGCTTTTTTTTCACTAATTTTAGGAATAAGCAAAAGTTTATCGGGATCTTCTTTAATAATATTTAAAGCATTATCTCCTAAAATATCAACTATTTTAATAGCCGTTTTCTCACCACAACCTTTTATTAAGGGACTTGCTAAAAATTCAATAACGGCATCTTTTCCTTCAGGAACTTCTTTAATATATTCTTTAACAGCAAATTGATAACCATAACGGTCATGATAAATATATTCCCCTTTAAAAGTGTAAGTATCCTCTTTATTAAGCTCAGGAAAATAACCAGTAAATGTAATAGTTTTATTTTTAAATTCTGCCATCTGTTCATCATCAGTATTTTTAATATGAAATTGGCCGACTTTATAACCATTGTTATTTTCATAGATCATATAACGAACGTTGCCTTTGATACTTATCATGTTATCACCCATTAAATAATAACATTAGTTTGCTTTTTATGGCAAGAAAAAAACTTCTAAAATTTTATAAAGTTCTAGAAGCTTGTTCATTTACTTGATTGATAAGCTTATAAGAATCATCAGCATTTTCTACATTAACAGCATAATGACCTTCATAAACACTATTTATTATGTTAACTACAAGCATATATTTTTGCATGATTTGTTTTAATGCTTCATATCTTTGTTGTTCATTTAAAGAATTAGCATATGTGCTTTTATATAATTCATATGCTTCATTAGCTTTATATAAAGCTTTAGAATAATTTAAGTTATCAGGTAAGCCTTGCACCTCATAAGTATATGGTAATTGGGCATGAGTATCTACATAAGAAGCATAAGATTTATATAATTCAATTCTTGATTCAAGGTCCATTGTCGATATTTGCATATCACTATAATTAGTAAAGGCTACCGGTTTTTGAGCTTCTTTATAAGCAGCATTTTCAATACGTTGTTGGGCTACAAAATCCACCGTTTTTTCAAATCCCATATGCGCAGTAAAACCAGTGGCCATCGTTACTATTAAAATAGCGATTGCCCCTTTTTTATTAAGAGTTATTTTCTTATTACGATTTATTTTTTTGATGGCTTGTTGGGAATATCTTGTTTTTCCTAAATGTTCATTACTTGTTGGGGTGCGTCGGTCTAAACTGTAATATTTTATATCATTATTTTTCATATCTTCACCATTATTAGTATAGCTTATTAATTTATTATTAAGCAATCAATTACTTCAGCATTTACGCATTCTTTACTTACATTTACAATCTTTACTGTATATAGCTGATTAGGTTCTAGTTTTTGATTTATTCTTACCAAAATGTAGTTGCTAGTATGGCCTAAGGAATATTGAGAAAAACTCTTTTCGACTAATACTTCAACATTTTTATGAAGAAATTTTTGGTAATAAGTAGTTTCTAACTGGCTAGATAAAGTCATTATTTTTTTGACTCTTTCTTTTTTTAAAGCATTATCTAAATGGTTCGGCAAAGTCTCCGCTTTTGTCCCACTGCGTAAAGAAAAAGGAAAAGTATGAATTTTGCTAAATCCTAATTTTTGACAAAATTGAAAAGATTCTAAAAAATCATCTTCGGTTTCACCAGGAAAACCGACAATTAAATCCGTAGTCAAGTTTATATCGGGACGCACCTTTCTAATTTTTGTAACAATCTCTTGAAATTTTTGCTTATTATAACGGCGATTCATTAATTTTAAAATCTTATCACTACCACTTTGCAAAGGGATATGTAAATGATCACAGACTTTATTATTATTTTGAAGCATTTTAATAAATTTATCAGTTATTTCCAAAATTTCAATCGAAGAAATTCTAATGCGTTTTAAATTTGGAATTTGACTCATAGCTTCAATCAAATCTGTTAAATCTTTATCCTCCCATTGATAAGAACCTGTATGGATACCCGTTAAAACAATTTCCTTATGACCATTTTGGACTAAACTTTCCGCTTCTTTTAAAGCAATATTAAAGTCTTTACAACGTTTAGCTCCTCTTAAATAGGGAATAACACAATAAGAGCAGTAGTTATCACAACCATCTTGAATTTTTAAAAAAGCACGAGTTAGAGAAGAAAATTTGGCCACTTGCATATCTTCAAAGGGTACTGTTTGCATATTATCAAAATGTTGATATGTTTTTCTATTTTTTAAATATTCAGTAACTAATTCTACAATTTGGCTTTTGTTATTGGTACCTATTAAAATATCAATATCCAAATCAACTAACTTATCTTGATGATTTTGGGTCATACAGCCACAAGCTACAATAATAGCTTCTTTATTTTCTCTTTTAATACTTCGAATTATTTTTTTTGATTTATTATCAGCCATATTTGTAACACTACAAGTATTAACTACTACAATTTGCGCTTTGCTTAAATCATCAACTATTTTATAATTTTGGGCTAAAAATTTTTCTTTAATAATTTCACTTTCATAAGCATTAACTTTGCATCCTAATGTGATTATATGCACGTTCATTTTCTTCACCACCTAAAAAAGACCTTGTAGGTCTTATGATAACATATTTTTTAATTTCTTTAAAGCTTCTAAAAAAGCCTCTTCTTCTTTATAACTAATGACATGGACATCTGTATCGGTACTAGTTTCATCGTAATCGGCAATATTTTTTAAATCAACTTTTTTGACACGAACACCCGTCGCATCATATTCATCATCGTAATTTATCTTCATGGAATTACTACTTTTTAAAAGTTCATCATAACTGATAATGGCTTTTTCTTCTTGTTCTTTTTCGTATGGGGTTAATTCAATATTTCTTTTTTTAGGACTCTCTTCAATTTGCTTTGTAATTTCTTTTAAATCTAACATATCATTTACTTCACTTTCTATAATTTCTAAAGAACTAATTTTATATAGGTAAATCACGGATATTATTAGAATTATAAAAGTCATTAAAGCTATTATAACTATCATATCAACGACACTTAGTTTACCAATTAAATTAAATATATAATGTATTAACTGCTTCATTATTTCACCTGCATTGTTATTATAGCAAAAAGTAAATAATGTTGTAAACTGATATTGTCCATTTTATGCTAAGCTTTGTCAGTAACTGTAAACTATTTAATGATAGAATCTAAAGCGAGTTTAATCATCGTATCTAAAGCGGTTTCTCGATTCTCAGCCGAGATTTCTTCCGAACTATGATGAGTATCAACGACGGTTAAAAGGCAAGAAGCTTCTCTATGAAATTTTTGAGCTAAACTAAATAACCCAAACGCTTCCATTTCATTTGCCAAGTAGTTTTCTTTTTCATGCAAAGCTAAAAAATTAGCAAAATCAACATAATGATCAAAAACATCACTTGTAATAATCTTTCCCTCTTTTATATCAAGATGAGCCTCCTGCGCCGTTTTGACGATTACTTGATTTAGTTTTTCGTTTCCAGGCATAAAAGGAAAATCTTTTTTGAGCATAAAGTTATCAAAATCGGAAATACTATAAGCTTCCGTGGCTAAAACAATATCACCAACATTAATATTTTTATTAAAGGAACCAGCCGAACCAATCCGAATAATTCTTTTAACATCATAAAAATTAAATAATTCATAGGCATAAATACCAATACTCGGAATTCCCATACCAGAGGCAAATACAGTTATTCTTTTACCTTTATAATAGCCTGTATAGCCTAACATGTTTCTTATTGTATTAATTAGTTTAGCCTCTTCTAAATAAGTTTCCGCAATATATTTTGCTCTTAGGGGATCTCCCGGCATTAAAACAATCTCTGCTATATCTTCTTTAGCACTTTCAATATGTGGTGTCATATATTTCCTCCTTCAATTTTAAAACATTTTAAACTTTCTTCATCTATATCTATATTCTTATCTTTCACATAAAGGGTACACAAGGTATCATTTTTATGAATGTAGTCTCCTAAATTTTTATTTAAAACTATTCCAACCCCATAATCAATTTTTTCTTCTTTACTATTGCGAAAACATCCTAATTGGCTAGCTAACTTTGCTATTTTATGAGCATCTATATCTTTTAGAATACCCTCTTCCTTACTTTTTACTTCTAAAGTATTAGGACTAACTTGCAGCTTTGTAATATCACCTTTTTGAAACTTTACAAATTCTAAAAATTTTTGATAAGCTTTACCACTCGTAATAGCATCTTGAGCCATCTTATAGCTTTCTTCATAAGAAATGTTATAACCCATACTAATTAAATTAGCTGCCAACTTTAAGCATAAATCAGTTAAATATCCTTGTTTACCTTTTAAAATATCCATCGCTTCTATAACTTCTAAAGCATTACCTATATTATTTCCTAAAGGAATATTCATGCTATCAATAATCGTTTGGACTTTTATTTGATATTTTTCCCCAATTTTTTTAACTAAATTAGCAAAAGTATTTGCCTCCTCTTTTGTTTTTAATAAAGCTCCATTTCCATATTTAACATCTATTAAAATATTTCTAGCTCCTCCGGCAATTTTTTTACTCATAATACTTACCGCAATTAACCCAAGGGATTCGGTTGTCCCACTAACATCTCTTAAAGCGTATACTTCTTTATCTAAAGGCACTAACTTAGCACTTTGCGAAACATTAACATATCCTACTTCTTTTAACCCTGTCCAAAATTCTTCTTCTGTTAATTCTACTTGAAAGCCCGGAATACTTTCCAATTTATCAATAGTTCCACCGGTTAGGCCTAATCCTCGCCCACTCATTTTCGGCATTTTTAAACCGCAAGCCGCTACAATAGGACCAATTACTAATGTTGTTTTATCACCAACCCCACCAGTGGAATGTTTATCGACACAAACTCCATCAATCTTAGTTAAAACTCTAATTTCGCCACTTTTAATAAAAATATCTGTTAATGCAAATATCTCTTTTTCGTTAAGTTCATTAAGACATATAGCCATCAAAAGAGCACTCATCTGATAATCAGGTATTTGCTTATGTAAAAATCCCATAAAAGCATATTCTAACTCCGCATAAGAAAGCTCTTGTTTATTTTTCTTTTTTGTAATAATTTCTAATATATTCATAAGTTCTTACTCCGTGCATTCTATACCTTGGGTATTAACAGCAACCGTATTATTTTCCCATTTTATTGTTAAAGTGGCATTATCACTAAAATTACATTTAGTTTCAATTTCGGCAAAATAATCATCTAAGGCATCAACTATTTCCCCTTGGCCATCAAGTTCACAAGGAGTTTCACAATAATCATGATCTAAAGCATAAGTCTTTGAAGCATCTTCTACTTGCGACAAAGTGAACTTTCCCACTTTTTCTTTGTTATCATTCATAACTTTAATAACTCCTACGGTCGCTAAAGTAATTAAAGTTCCCAATATTACAATTACTGCTAAGAGCTCTATTAAAGTAAATCCCTTTTTATTTTTCATACCATCACCATTATTATTGTACTAAATTTCTAGACAATATAAAATATTTTTTGTATAATTAATTTAATCAATTAACTTTATTTTTATTGAAAGAAGGAATTATAATTATGAAAACAGATAACTATACATCTGTGGTTGCTTTAGGTGGCTTAGGTGAAGTTGGAAAAAATATGTATGTTATTACCCACAAAAGTGAAATAATTATCATTGATGCTGGCGTAATGTTTCCCGAAGACGAACTTTTAGGAGTTGACTATGTAATCCAAGATGTTACTTATTTAAAACAAAATGAAAGTAAAATTAAAGGATTGTTTATTACGCATGGCCATGAAGATCATATTGGTGGAATATCTTTTCTACTCCAAAACGTTCATATTCCTAAAATTTATGCTCCTAAAATGGCAGTTGATTTAATTTATAAAAAATTAGAAGATCGTAGTGTGGCTTATAACGATATTGAAACAATTAATAAAGATAGTTTTATTAAAACAAAATATTTTAATATTGAATTTGTCACAACTACTCACTCTATCCCTGATTCATTTGCGGTGGTGGTTCATACCCCTAATGGGACAATTTTCTCAACAGGCGATTTTAAATTTGACTTAAATCCGATTGGCCCAATGGCTGATTTACATAAAATGGCTAGGCTTTCCGATCAAGGTATTAAATTGCTTTTAAGTGATAGTACCAATGCTTTAACCGAAGGATACTCGAAAAGTGAAAGTTCGGTAGATGAAGCTTTAAGTGGCATTTTTTCTAAACATTATGGTCGTTTAATAATTGCCACATTTGCTTCCAACGTTTTCCGAATTAAACATATTGTTGAAACTTGTAAAAAGCATAATCGTAAAATTGTAGTCTTTGGAAGAAGTATGGAAACTAATATTAATCTGGCTTTAGATAACGGTCTTTTAAATGATCGAAGTATGTTTATTGATTCCAATGCCGCCAAGGCTTTAAAGAAAAATGAAGTTTGTATCTTATGTACCGGTTCGCAAGGAGAACCCCTAGCCGCTTTATCACGCATTGCCAATGGAACTCATAAACAAATATCTTTAATGAGTGATGATTTAGTCGTATTTTCATCCTCACCTATTCCCGGAAACGCTGCGAGTATCAATCGCATTATAAATAAACTATATTTAAAAGGCGTTAAAGTTTATACAAATTCTGAATTTAGTGATATCCATACTTCTGGACATGCTAAAGCTGAAGAACTAAAATTAATGTTACGTTTAATTCGTCCAGAATTCTTTATGCCTATGCATGGAGAATATCGTATGCTTATGCAACATAAAGAACTAGCTATTTCCTGTGGATTAGATCCCGATAAAGTATTTGTTATGCAAAATGGTGAAGAATTAATCCTCGATGATAATGGTGTTCATAAAGGTGGAAAAGTAACTTCTGGAGATGTGTATGTAGATGGCTCCAGGATTGGTGATGTCGGTAGTGTTGTTATTAAAGATCGTAAACTTATGAGTAAAGATGGAATTTTAGTGACAATTTTAAATATCGATATTAAAGCGAAAGAATTACTCATTAAGCCAAATGTTACAACCCGAGGGTTCGTTCTCGTTAATGAAAATGCCGAACTAATTTCGAAGATTGAAAATAAAATAAGTGAAATTGTCAAAAATATACTTTCTTCCAGTCCTTACAATTATTTAGATCTTAAAAATCAAATTATTTTGGAATTAAGTCCCTACATTAATAATTTAACGGGCCGAAGGCCAATAATTTTACCAGTTATTATGGAAGTAAAATAATAAAAATCTACCAGCTTAGCTGGTAGTTTTATTAAGCACTAAAAGTGCCTCTTACTGGCATCGCTAGATTGCGCTCCGAATTCGCCTAACTTCTGCACTACTTTTACTACTTGCTATTACTTAAATAGCTTGAATTGTTTTGTCTTTTTTCCTGTAAATGGGTCAATGTACTCTTTGCTGCTCATATCATCTGCTAGTTTATCTTCTTTTAATTGATTCGCTATATACTCTTGTATCGCTTTTGTATTTTTCCCTACTGTGTCTACATAGTATCCTCTACACCAAAATTGTCTTTGACCATATTTGTATTTCATATCTGCATGTCTATCAAATATCAATAATGTACTTTTCCCTTTTATATATCCTATTGCTCCTGCTATGCTCATCTTTGGTGGCACACTTATTAACATATGCACATGATCGGGACATAATTCTGCTTCTATTATTGTTATGTCCTTTCTTTCACACAGCATTCTTATTATTTTTCCTATATCTGCTCTTAATTGATTATATATTATTTTTCTTCGAAATTTTGGTGCAAACACTACGTGGTATTTACAATTCCACTTCGTGTGTGCTAAACTATTCACGTCCATTCAGGACACCTCCTTTGATTTCTTTGTGCTTTTGTTAGACAGCACTTATTCTATCAAAGGAGGTTTTTCTTCGCAACGCTAAAGCTCTTTAGAACCCCCAGTACAACTGGGGGTTTTCGTTAAACAATAAAAAATCTCTATTTTGAGATTTTTTTTGTTAATGAATAACTTTGTTGTTTTAAAAGAAATTCATCTTTAACTTTTTGCATTTCTTCAATACTTAATTCTGAAGTATTTAATACAAGTTTTCGATTAATTAATGCTTTCATAAATTCATTAAAGATATTATTTTCATCAGTACTAAATAATTTACGAATATCATATTCAATTTTTTTAGGAAAAGGATATTTTAATTTATTAGCTGTTAATTTTTGAGAAAATATTACTATTAAGTCGCCATGCACATGTAATTTTAATAATTCTTCATCTGATAAAGAATCTTGCTTATATTCTTCGTTAATTAATGCTATTTTTCTCGTATATAGATTTTTTTCTCTAGAAAATAATTTATTAGGAATATATAAAGGTTCTTCTTCTAAGCTGGTTAGATATATTGCTTGATAATTCTTTCCATTTAATTGACTATAAATATCTCTCATAAGTGGAATTATCACTGCCAAATTAAAAGTGGCTACTTTTTTTAAATCAGCAATAATAGCTTCATTGGAAATATTAGCTATATCGTATATATCAAGTTTTTGCGTATTGTTATTTGAAACTGGTCGACTTTGTATTAATTCTTCATTTTTTTTAAATGTATTTATTTTTTCATCTAATAGATTCATATAAACCTCCAACATAGTGGCTATACTAACACATATTTACAAGATTTTCAAGATAGAGTTAAGTTTGTGTTCGGCTATACAGTTTTTCTATTTTGCTTTACCAATAGTATTAGAATCTTCCCATTCTAAATCAGGAAAATCAAAAACATTATTCGATTCAAAATCGAAAGATTGTGGTTCTTGGGATGCAATTTGCTCCTCTTGTTGCTTAATTGGATAAATTGAAAAACTGCTTAATCTTGCTTTTGTTTTAGCCAAAGCTTCCTCATAGCCCGATTTTAATTGTTCTATTGTTTCTTCACTTAAGGTTTGCTCAAAATTTTTATTTAACCTAACTGCTTGCTTTTCTACATCAAAACATCCCACAATAAATTTGGGAGATAAATAATTAATTTTTTTGCCATTAGGTTGAACTTTTTGATTATAAAAGGCTCCAAACATTTCCCCTTCACGATCTGAACGATCCCCCATGTTATTTACATATTCCGTTGGCATTCTCATAATTATAATTTTTTTTGAATCTAGATGTTCCCAGTTATTAAATGAATTTTTTAATCTTTCTATAGTTGGTTCTGGTAAACCTAATTCTTTATATTGTTTTTTTAGCTCAGGTGTTGGCGTACTTAATCCTACTGCTGTAAAATATAAAGAGTTATCTTTAGTTCTAAGTCCTTCCCTAAAAATTGAATCAACTACCTCATCAGAATTTCCCATTCTACCTGTCCCATGTCCAAACCATATGTATCCTGTTTCGGATAATAAGGACTCTAACTGTTCTAATGTAACATATGTTTCTTCTTTTACAGTTTTTCTAGTAAAATCATCATGCTTTTTATATGTAGGAGAATAAAACCTATATTCACCATCAACATATTCACAACTCCACGTTGCATATTGAGGATTACTATGTATTTTAGCCACTTCATCTAAATCTTTTGTGATAATAAAATCCTTTTCTGACATTATAACACCTTCCAATTAAATAAATTTACTTATCTTTTTCTAAGTTTAGTATAACATATTTTGTTATAAAGAAAAAATCTCCAATGGAGATTTTTAAAAACAACATTTATTATCGTAAACATTTGCCACTTCATTTTCTTCACAACAAGTATATGCTGGTGTATAAGTGTGGCGATAAATATGATGATTAATTATTTTAGTTTCTACTGGTATAATATGTCTTTGCCCTTTTTTGATAGACTATAATTCTATTATTCCATTAATAATATCTATAATTTCTTCTAACTCTTCTTCTTTTATTTTTTCAACAAATGTTAATTTTCTTGCTTTAAAATCAATACTTCTAATATGTTCACATAATACTGAACCTTTTACTTTTTTTGTGTTTATTAATTCATAATGGGTGAAAAATTTCTTTGTATTTGTAGTAATAGGACACAAAACTACTAATCCAGTATATTTATTATAAGTGTCTCTACTAATAACAATTGCTGGTCTTAATCCTGTTTGTTCATGCCCTTTAGTAGGTGCAAAATCCATATAACAAATATCACCTTGTTTTGGTATATACATTAATCAAATTTTTCCTTTCCTAAATCTTCTCCCCAATCATATAATTCAATACTACCTTTTTCATTATTAGGCAAATTTTCAAACATTTCAAATCTTTCTTCTAAAGTTAAATGTCTTTTTTTAGGTTTTGATATTATAATTCTATCTTTTTCTTGAATTAAATCAACCTTATCATTTGTCTTTAAATTTAGTGATTTTAAAAAACTACTAGGAATTCTAATGCCATCGGAATTTCCCCACTTTTGAAGTCTTGCTTCCATGGTATCATCTCCATTCATTTATAGTATATACAAAGTTTATACATTTGTCAATTATATTTTACTATTATTATATCCAAATTAATAATTATTACTAAATGTTACTTTAATATTTATAGTTTTATCCTCAAATATTTCTATTTTATCAATTAAATTAATTATTAATTCTCTACTAGGTTTTTCCATAGATAAAAATTTATTAATATATTTTATAATCACTTTATTTTTAGATTCCTTACTAATTGAATTATTAATATTACTATTTAATTCATTATATTTTTTTTGTTTTATAGAAAGTTCATTTTCTAATTTAATTTTAACTCTTTCAAATTGTTCTTCAGTTATTTTTTTATTTAATTTATCAATGTAAATAATATCTAAGTTATTATTTATTTGTTTTATATCTAATATAAGTATTTCTAACTCCTTTTTATTATTGATTTTGTTAGAATCTTTTAAATTATTTAAAACACTATATTTAATTTTATCTTTATTAATATAATTTAAACACATCTTAGTTAATGAATTAATAATTATTTTCTCTAACTCATCATAATTATTTGAATGAGTTGTACAAAGTCTTTGCTTCATATAAGTTCGATAGTAATTACAAATAGTATAACATCTGTTATCTTTTTTTCTTCTAGATTTAATTGATATTCGATGTCCACAATCACCACAATACAAAAGTCCATCTAGTAAATGATTTTCTTTTTTTTCATTTCTTCCCTTATTTTTGGGTATTATTTTTTGAACTTCATAAAATATTTCTTTATCAATAATTGCTTCATGAGTATTTTCTACAACAATATAATCATTAGTATTATTCTTGACAATCTTTTTAACTTTATAATTTACCTTGCTTCTTTTGTTTTGTACTAGATCACCTATATACATTCTGTTAGTTAAAATATCTCTAATTGTTTTAGAATGCCACTGTCCATACCTTAAATTATAATGACCTTTCCATTCAAAACTATAATACTCTGCAGGAGTCTTTACTTTTTCATTAGTTAACTGTTTTGCTATTTTATAAAATGATAAGCCTTCTAAACACATATCAAATATTCTTTTAACAATATCAGCTTGTTCTTTATTTATTACTAAGTGATTTTTGTCATTTTTATCTTGATTATATCCAAATGGAGTTCTCCCTCCTACCCATTTGCCTTCTTTCATTTTTGCCTTTAAACTAGATTTTATCTTCTTTGAAATATCTTTGGCATACATATCATTCATTATAGCTTTAAATGGGGCAATATCATTATTAGAACTATCTAAAAAAGTATCTATATTATCAGTAACTGCAATATATCTAACATTATGCTCTGGGAAATATTTTTCTATTAAATTTCCTGTTCCAATATAATCTCTACCAAGTCTTGACATATCTTTAGTAATAACCATATTAATTTTACCTAATTCTATATCTTTAAGTAATCTATTAAAATCTGGTCTATCAAAATTAGTGCCAGAATATCCATCATCAATATAAATATCATAAACTCTTAAATTATTCTCTTTCACATACTGAAGTAATAAACTTTTTTGATTTGTAATACTTTCACTTTCTAAGGTTTTATCATCATCTTCCCTTGATAATCTTATATAAAGTCCAACATTATATATCTTATTTAAACTCTCTAACAATTTTTTCTCCTTCCTTGAGATAAATTACATGATGATAATACCTCACATTTTTTATTTTTACAAATCATTAGAATATATTTTTTTAGTTCTTTATTTAAAACTTTTATAAAAATATCATTAATATCTTTTTCTTCACTGAATATATAATTAATCTTGTACTTATCCATAATTAAGCACCTCACTTAAACTTATGGATAAAATGTTAATTTTAGTAATACTAAATCGTGTAAAGATTACATTACACATTAATTTAGTATTACTTATAGGCACTCACTTCTTTCAAATATTATAAATATCATCTCCCTTTTGCATGATGCATGTTACCTCTATTAAAAAGAAGAGTCAAGTCTTAAACTATAGAAATTTTTGTCTATCATCCTAAAATATAGTAAATTTTATTTAAATATGAAACAGCAGGATAAGAAAGTTGTGTATCAACACATATTTTTCGTTTTAAAATAATGAAAACTATATACACAATTCTTATTTCGTACTTACGAAATTCATCCTAATTTATAGTTTGATATAAAGAATAAATAATTATTTTATAATATTTTAGAGCATATAAAAATCATCCTAAAATTTTCAAATTAATAAAAATTATAGGATGATTAATTTTTTTAGTTATTTTTCTTCAATTTCAAAATTTAATAATTCTTCACAAGTCTTTTCAAATAAATCTTGTTCATGTTTTATGGTATCAATCAAAAACATTTTATCATTTTCATATT
>CANRAC010000006.1 GCA_947628495.1 uncultured Bacilli bacterium | reverse complement strand
AAATTAAAAATAAAGATTATTTATTTAGAGATTTTCCTCAAAAATTAGAAATAACTGAGAATACACGTGAAAAAGCTATAAATAATCCTAAAGGTTTATCATATAGACAAAGAAAAGGATTATTTTATACTGATGCAGAAAAAGAAAAATATATTCAAAGAAGTTTAGAAAGAGATTTACCAAATCAAGAAAAACCACCAATAAAAAAAAGAATCTTAAAATAATTTACTAGAGCTATAATTTGACTTTTTGGAAAACCTTTGGTAAAGTATGCTTATTTAAAAAGGGGGATTTTTTATGATTAGTGATTGTTTTACCGATAAAACAGATTATATAGTTCTCGATGATAATAGGTACGTTCGTAGCCTAAAAGATAGTACATCTAAATGCGAAGAATATGCTGAAAATTTGAGTGCAATCTTAAATCTTCCAAAACTTTATTTATTTAATGCCCGTATAAAAGAAGGAAATCTTACGGTATTTAATCGTTTAGAAAATTGGCATAAATATAATGATAAATATTATTATTTTAAACCTCGTTATTATGAATCTCATTTTTTCAACGAACTAATAGGCCAGTTCATTACTAACTATTTTGGCCTAGAAAGTGTCCATTACACCATTGCCAAAATTAAAGATCAAAACATATACGGAATTGCATCCGAAAATTTTTGCCAAGCAGGCTTTAATTATAATACACTTTTATATACAATATTACACAATAAACATTTTAAATGTTTTAAAACCGATTTAAATGTTGTACATTTTATTAGTGAGATAAATCCTGATCCTGAAAGCAAATTATTATTTTTGAATGATCTTAAAAAAATAATAATCAGAAATTTTTATAGTACTCAAAGAGATGCAAACGCCCACAACGTTATGTTAAAAACGGCTCATAATATTACCCGTCTAGCGCCATTATATGATTATGAAATATCTTATAATAATGAAATGCCACAACAATACCAATCTGATTTTTGTTATTTTGATATTACTAATCCTGAGGTTCAAAAAATACTAAAAGATGATGAATTATTTCAACAACTTCTCAACAAAATTTTAGAAGCTGACATGGATAGCTTTATTTCTATGGTAGAAGAAACTTATCATCTAAATATACCTTATTCTATAAAAGAAAATTATCGAAACTACGATCTAAAAATAAAACAGTTAATAATCGAAAACAAGCTAATATAAGCTTGTTTTAATTATCACTAAAATGTTTTACCAAGATTGGTTTTAAGACTTCTAAAATGAAAAAGCCACTTAAATTTAAAATGAAACAGAAAACAAATTGACCAATACTTATTGGTACTAAACTAAATACGCGCCCAATTGGACTAAAGAAAACGATAACTTGAATAAGCATTAATATACCAATAAATAGATTCATGTATTTATTGGAAAAAATTCCTTTTTCTTTTATTTGGGTTTTTAAAGAGCGACAATTATAAGCATAGATAAATTCTTGGAAAACAATACTTAAAAGGGTTAAAGTTTGAGCTACTTCAATTCCAAAGGCCATTTTCGCATAGAAGAATATCAAGACGGAAATAAATACTTCGATAATAACGGAAATAAATAGAGAGGCCACATTAAAAGGTGTAAACACTTTTTGATTTAAACCATGCGGTTTTTTCTTCATACTGTTTTTATCACTACCTTCAAAAGCTAAAGCTATTGATGGCAAAGTATCAGCTACTAAATCTATATATAAAATATGTAATGGTAAAATTAAACTTTTGGATAAAAACATTCCTAGGATGATAATGATAATTTCCGTAAAATTTGAAGATAAATTATAAATAATATTATTTATAACATTATTATAAATTCTTCTACCTTCTTTAACTGCTGTAACAATTGTACTAAAGCTATCATCTAAAAGTAACACATCTGCTACATTTTTAGTCACATCTGTCCCAGCATTACCCATCCCAATTCCCACATGAGCAAGTTTAATCGCAGGGGCATCATTAACTCCATCACCTGTCATAGCTACTACTTTGCGGGCCGCTTGAAGGGCTCTAACAATACGTACTTTATGATCAGGTGTAACTCGGGCATAAACACTATATTTTTTCACGGCACTAATTAGTTCACTATCCGTAAGTTCTTCTAATTCTTTACCCTCAATTCCTTCTTTATCAGAAGCAATAATACCTATTTTTTTGGCAACAGCTGTAGCCGTATTTAAACTGTCACCTGTAATCATAATAGGTCGAATATGAGCACTTTTACAAAGTTTAATGGCTTCTTTAACATCATCACGCGGCGGGTCCATAAGGCCAACTAAACCTACGAAGACAAGATTATTTTCGTCATCTAAATAATTTTCATCTTTTTTAATACTTGTCTTTTTATAAGCAAAAGCAATTACCTTTAGAGCCTCTTTAGACATCTTTGTTTCTTCAGCTAAAATCTGTTCTTTAACTTCTTTATTTATTCTTTTTACTTCCCCATCTAATAAATAATAACGGGAATTATTTAATACAGAGGTCAAACTACCTTTAGTACACATATATATTTCATTATCAATTTTATTAACTGTACTCATCATTTTGCGTTCTGAATCAAAAGGAATTTCAAAAATTCGTTCATATTTATCTTCAATAATATCTTTATCCTCTTCTAAAGTTTTTAAATAATCACATAAAGCTATTTCGACTGAATCCCCAAAATATTCATCTTTTCCATTAGTTTTTTCGGCATTATTACATAAAGCCATTACATTGATAAACATTTTATTATTTTTAGAGGTTATCTTTTTTGTCTTTTTATTATTAACAATAACATCGACAACCGTTAATTTATTAGTAGTAAGGGTTCCGGTTTTATCAGAGCAAATAACTTCTGTCGCTCCTAATGTCTCAATAGCCTTAAGTTCTTTAACAATGGCCTTTTTACGACTCATTTGTTTAACTCCGATAGTTAAAGTAGTTGTAATAGCAATAGGTAGACACTCAGGAACCGAGGCAATAACCATACTAATGCAAAGCATAACAATATTTAAGACTGTATCGCCTCTAATAATTCCAACAACCAAAACAAAAGTAACTAAAATAGCTGCTACAAAAGTTAGAAAGCGACTTACCCTTTCCACTTTAATTTGTAAAGGGGTTGGAACATCTTCACTTTTTTCAATAGAAGTAGCTATCTTACCTATTTCCGTATCCATCGCTGTATTTGTAACTACGGCCACAATTTTACCGTTAGTTAAACTTGTTCCCGAAAAAATCATATTAGTTCTATCTTGAATTAAAGCATTACCTTTTACTACTTCTTCACTCTTATTAACAGGTAAACTTTCTCCTGTTAAAACAGATTCATCAACTTTAGCATACATCGCATCTATAATGCGCGCGTCAGCAGGAACTTTATCTCCGGATTCTAAAATAATAATGTCTCCTGGCACTAAAAATTTAGAATCTACTTTAAACAAAGCATTATCTCTTTTGGTGGTAACACGAGTTTCCGAATATTCTTTTAAAGATTCGACTACCTTTGCAGCTTTTGATTCTTGAAAATAGCCCATAAAAGCATTAATAACTACCGATACTAAGATAACAATTGTATCTACATAATCACCATCAGTATAAAAAGCATAGAAAAAGGAAAGAATACCTACTAATAAAAGCATGATTATCATTATATCTTTAAATTGATTTAAAAACATCTTAAGTTTACTTTTTGTTTGTCTATCCTCTAAAATGTTTTGACCATACTTATTAATACGTTCTTCAACTTCTTCTGTTGTCAGTCCTTTTTCGGTTGTTTTATATTTTTTTAGCACTTCTTTAATATCTAAATTGTAATCTTTCAAAATTCTCACCTACACTTATTATTATATCATGCTCGCTAAATTATTTATTTAAGATTTAAAAAAATATTTATTAATTGACAAAAAGTTGCTTTTAGATAAAGCCAAAATAAAACTGCTGTTTTAGCAGTTTATTCACTTCTTAAAGCTTCAACTGGATCTTTTTTAGAAGCTACTTTAGCAGGGATTAGTCCTCCAATTAAAGTTAAACAAATACTAATTACCACTAAGATAATAGCTCCGACTATTGGTAAAGAGGAAATGTTGGTAACATCCAATAAGCCTTTTAAGACGATATTAATTGGAATATTTAAAAGGATTGTAACAATTACGCCAATTAAACCAGCTACACTACCAATAATTAAAGTCTCGGCATTAAATACGCGTGATATATCTTTTTTACTGGCCCCAATACTTCTTAAAATACCAATTTCTTTTGTTCTTTCTAATACCGAAATATAAGTAATGATACCTATCATGATTGATGAAACTATCAATGATACACTGACAAAGGCCATCAACACGTAACTAATGATATTAACTATCGAACTAACCGAAGACATCATGGCTCCTACTAAATCATTATAGCTTATAACATTTTCGTCTTTTTTATCCTTTTTTTGTTTTTCATTATAATCATTAATAAATTTGGTAATATTATCTTTAGAATCAAAATCTTTAGGATATAGACCTATACTCTTTGGATTATCTAAATCAATCGCTCCCAATTTTTCTAATATCGTATCATATGTTGTATTGTAATTTTCTTCATAGCTTTGCATAACATTAGCAAGTTCTTCTTGAGATAAAGAAGCAAAATACCTTTTTTGTTCAGGCGTTAAATTATCATAACTAAATTTTTCATTGGTCTTTTTAAATTCTAATCCTGTTAAGATATTTATGTCAGGATTTTCTTTTTGTTCTTTGACAATCTCGGATTCATTAGCTTTATTTATAACATATTCTTTTAAAGCTTTCGTATAGAAAATGCGTCCATAATTATCTTCGATAATACTATCATCATTTGGTTTAATTATTCCCACAATTTTTAAATCTTCCGCTTTACTCACCATTTTTTGTAAATAAGCTTCATCATTAGTTTTATCTACCCATATATTGCCATTTTTTTCATAATAATCGGAATTTAAAACAAATTTAAATTTAGTATTTAATAACTCATCATATGTATAAGTATGCTCCTGGGCTTTTTTAATTTTCTCACCTTTAATTAAAGCATTAAAATTATCTGCTAATTCATCTTGGCTCATAAGTCCTAAGGAATATAAAGTATAATCACTAATTTCATTATTTTCAGAAACTACCACGACAATTTCATTATAATTTTTGGGCCAAGTTCCGGCGACAACGTCATATTGGCTCTTCATTAGTTCTTCATTATCTAACATTTCACTAAAGACATTATTATTCATCATCATATTAGCAGTTGTGGCTTCATCACTTTGCATGCCAATTTTATTAAGAACTTGAGAAGGATTTATTTTGACTAACCCGGTCTCGCTGTTTTCATTAAAAACATTTATTGTTAAATTATACCCGTAAGATATCGCATTAACGCTATCTTCTAATTGATCTTTATTTTCTTCTAAATATTTTTTAAACTCGGTTAAATTATTTGATTCTAACTTCGAAGACATAGTATCTAAGATATCATTCATTAAAGCTTGAGAATGGATTTTTCCATCTTTATAATCTTTTTTCTCTTGATTATTTAGATTAGCCATCGCCTCCATCATTACCGACATATCTAAAGAATTTTCTTCCACTGTTATAGGATAAGATGATAAAGTATCTTCTTCTACTTTATCTATATATCTTTGCACTCCATTAGATAACGACATAATTAAGGCAATTCCAATTATGCCAATACTACCTGCAAAAGCAGTTAGGAAAGTACGGCCTTTTTTAGTCATCAAGTTATTTAAACTTAAAGATAATGCCGTAGGAAAAGACATGAAAGTTTTTTTCGAATCTTGATTTAGAGTTTCTTGATATTCCCCTGTAAAAGGATGAGAATCATCAATAATTTCTCCATCTAAAAGTTTGACAATACGAGTTGAATATTTTTCTGCTAATTCCGGATTATGTGTAACCATAATAACTAGTTTATCTTGGGCAATTTCTTTTAATAAATCCATAATTTGCAGACTAGTTTTGGAATCTAAAGCTCCGGTTGGCTCATCAGCGAGTAAAATATCAGGATCATTAACTAAAGCTCTAGCTATAGCTACTCTTTGCATTTGCCCACCTGACATTTGATTCGGTTTTTTATGCATTTGATCTTTAAGACCAACTTTTTTTAAAATATCTTTGGCTTTTTTACGGCGTTCTTTTTTATTAACACCTGATAAAGTAAGAGCTAGTTCCACATTAGCTAAAACAGTTTGATGAGGAATAAGATTATAACTTTGGAAAACAAAACCGACTTTATGATTACGATAAGTATCCCAATCATGATCTTTATATTTTTTGGTCGATGTTCCGTTTATTATTAAATCCCCGCTCGTATAATCGTCTAAACCGCCAATAATATTTAAAAGAGTCGTTTTACCACAACCACTTTGACCTAAAATTGAAACAAATTCACTTTGTCTAAATTTAATATTTATCCCTTTTAAAGCTGTTACACTTTCATCAGCTGTTTTATAAATTTTTTTAATTTTTTTTAGTTCTAACATAAAAGCTCCCTTTCCTTTTAATTTATTAAATTACTTCATATACTTCATTATACTATAACCACTTAAGAAATACAAAAGCTAGTGCTTTTAAAAATATTATGTTAAAATTTAGATAGAGGTAATGTTATGTTTAAAGCTAAATTTAAAAAAGAAGCAAACCATCCTTTATGGAAAAGTTTTTATCATGCTTGGGAAGGCATTAAAGAGTGCCTAGTCACTGAAAGAAATATGACTATTCACTTTTGTTTTATGATTGCCGTTATTATCATGGGATTTGTTCTAGACATTTCCAAAAGCGAATGGATTACTTGTTTAATTTTATTTGTTTTAGTTATGAGTTTAGAACTAGTAAATACTGCTATTGAAACCGTAGTTGATATTTGCAGTCCAACCATTAATAAAAAAGCCAAATTAGCTAAAGACTGCGCAGCTGGAGCTGTCTTATTGGCAGCTGTTTGTGCAGCAATAATAGGCTTATGGATATTTGTCCCTAAAATATTTTATTTATTTTAAGGTGAAAATTATGACAATAGATAGTATTAACGAAAAAATTATTTTTAAATCCGTTGCTAAGCCTCAAAACAGTAGTAAACAAATAGGACGATGGCTTTTAATAATGTTTACTTTAGGTTTATTGTATTATTTTTATTCTTTATGGAAAATAACGGGATTATTAAATGTTTTAATTCTTTTTATATTTATTATCTTGTTTATTGTAGCCTTATACGGTCTAATTTATAATTTATTTATTCATGATAGGAAAAACAAAAATTACTTATATTTATTAACCGAAAAACATCTTATCATTGCTAAAGACAATATAATCATTCGAAATGAAGAAATAGCCAGCTTCAACAGTGTCCAAATATGTCGAGAAAAAAATAATTATGGTGACTTAATCTTTTTAAATATTAATTTCGGTAACATATTAAGTAATGTATTTTCTAAACAAAATAAAATGGAATTACTAGGGGTTGAAAATCTACGAGAAATGGTAAATTTACTTCTTGCTATTAATCCAGATATTTATATATCTGATGACAAAATTAAAATTAAAAACAATTTATAGGTGATAAGCATGATTTATTTAAAACAGTTTGATTTATTAACCGAAAGACAAGAAGGGATGATTTTAGATATCGATAGCCGCAATATTTACAATAATTATTATCCTTTGCATCTTTTTGCAGCTCGGGAATTTACAAAGATTGATTTTGATAATATTACTATTTTTTATGGTAGTAATGGCAGTGGAAAAACAACCCTTTTAAATATTATTGCCAAAAAACTAAACGCCCAACGCCAAGATATTTTAGATAAGGGTTCTTATTTTAATCATTATGTAGATTTGTGTAATTATGAAATGTCGCAAAAACCTAATGAAGTTAAAAAAATTTCCAGCGACGATGTTTTTGATTATTTACTTAATATTCATGCCATTAATAATAATATTAATCGAAAAAAAGAACTATTAAGTCAGGAATTTCTAACTAATCGTCAAAGGACAGTACGTGGCGCTTATGAAAGCATGGAAATGTTAATTGATGTTGCCGATGCTAAAACCCAAAATATGTCCAAATATATTAGGCAAAGACTTGTTAACAATAATCTAGTGGAACAATCAAATGGCGAGTCGGCCTTAATGTTTTGGGAACAAGAAATAAAAGATACCGCCCTTTATATATTAGATGAGCCAGAAAATTCATTAGCGGCGGAAAATCAAATAAAACTTAAACAATTTATTGAAGATTCTGCCCGTTTTTATAATTGTCAATTTATTATTTCCACTCATAGTCCTTTCTTACTTAGCCTTAAGGGTGCCAAAATTTATAATTTAGATCAAATCCCGGTAAAAGTAGAAAAATGGACTAATCTAGCTAATATGCAAATATATTATAATTTTTTTAAACAATATAAAGAACAATTTGAAAATACTAAAAATAATTAGGAGGTCTTTATGGAAAAGAATGTATTAAAAAATCTCAGCTATGGTTTATATGTAATTGGAGCTCAAGATACCAAAAATGTAGGTTGTATAGTAAATACGGTTTTTCAGATTACTTCTTCCCCTTTAATGATAGCTGTAAGTATTAATCATGATAATTATACTAATGAAATTATTAAAAAAACTAAAAAATTTAGCGTTTCTATTTTATCAGAGGATACCAACCCCGAAATCATTGGTACTTTTGGATATAAATCTAGTAAGGACATAGATAAATTTGCTGATTTTAAGTACGAAGAAAAAGATAATTTACCAATTCTTTTAGATACTTGTGGTAATCTTCTTTGCGCTGTAGAAAATATGGTAGAAACAAGTACCCATACAATCTTTATTGCCCAAATAGAAGATATGTTTAATTTTAAACAAGCAAGTCCCATGACTTATAAATATTATCAAGAAGTCTTAAAAGGCAAAAGTCCCCAAAAAGCCCCAACCTATATGGAAGAAGAGCCAAAAGAGAATGTCTGGTGTTGTACCATTTGCGGTTATGAAGTACAAATGGATGAACTACCAGAAGACTATGTATGTCCTATTTGTGGTGCGCCAATAAAAATGTTTAAGAAAAAGTAATTTGTCTTTATTTAACAAACTTATCAGCCAATCTTTCACAAGTTAATTCGTTTGATGTTTTTAACTCACATCTATCTTTTATTAAATCTTCCTCATCAAACAAAGTTAGATTTTTACCATCAAACTCATATTTCCCAACATATTCATTTTGAGCTGTCACAATTTTATAATTTTCTAAACTATCAAAAGTTAGTTTATAAGGAACACTATAATCATCAGCATATATTGGTTTACCGTCTTCCATACTTACTATATATTTAGCTTGTGTACCATCAGCAATCCATGATCCTTTTAATTTAGTATATAATTCTTTACTAATAGTATTTACTGGACAAGTAA
Source organism: uncultured Bacilli bacterium (assembly GCA_947628495.1). Lineage (GTDB taxonomy): Bacteria > Bacillota_I > Bacilli_A > RF39 > UBA660 > HGM10766. Next base: position 10,234 of record CANRAC010000006.1, on the reverse strand, counting down.
ATTTGTCCGTTTTATAATGCCAGCTTATATCTGTTTTACTCCCACAATAATAAGTATCTACTAAAATTCCTCTATCTACATAACTATTTCCATCTAAAACTTGTTTCCAATGAATAATAGGACTATTTTTAAATAATCTAGCTTGTAATGTATCCAGAATAATTATAGTTATCAAAATCCCTACACTAATCAATGCTATTTTTATAAACTTTTTCATCAACATTCCTCATAACTAAATAATATTTTATATCATTTTAATGATACCACAATTTATGCCGAAAATTTGCAAAATTTGGGGGAATATGCTATAATGTCCCTAGTCAAAGGGGAATTTTCACAACAAAAGAAGTAATTTGGGGGAATATATTGTGAAAAAGAAAGTGTTTTTAAAATTCGTTGAATACTTTTGGATATTTTTACTAGGAAGTGTTGTGGGCTTCGTTTATGAAAATTTACTAATGTGGTCGCGTGGAAATTGGCATTTAAGACAAGGATTAATTTATGGTCCATTTATTCCCGTTTATGGTGTTGGTCTATTAGTTTTCTATATTATTGCCAAAAAACAAAATATTGATAAACAAGTTAATAAATTGACTCTACTTAAAATATTTTTAGTCGCCTCTTTTTTAGGCGGGTTAGTTGAATATATATTTTCTTATCTTCAAGAAGAAATATGGGGAACTATCTCTTGGAATTATGTTAATAAACCTTTAAATATTAATGGCAGAACTAGTATACCAATTGCCATATTATGGGGTTTAGGTTTTGTAATATTTAGTTTATATGTTTTCCCACACTTAAGGAAACATAATGAAATTATAATTAATAATAAATCACTTCATATAATTACTATTGTTTGTTCAATATTAGTTATGTTAGATTGTACTATTTCTTTTGCTGCTACTTACAGACAAAAAGAAAGAAAAGAAAATATTGAACCAAGCAATCATATTGAAGTAATATTAGATAAATATTATCCTGATAAATATCTAGATGGAATTTATAATAATGCGGTAGCAGTTAAAGTTAAAAAATAATATATGAGAAAATACATATATTATTTTTTAGTTTAATTATATTTACAAGAATTTTGTTTTACTATAGTGCGAATTAGATTTTAAATTAAAATTTTAAATCTATTTCTTTAATGCCCAATCATTTATTTTTTATAATGATTATTCAGGTTACCGTTAAAGCCGTTAGCATTATTAGTATTTGAATTGTTAGGCGACGAGAAAAATCACGAACTGTTTAGATTTATTCCTATATAAACTTCTGTTTATACCATTTTTTTTATTCGGTCCAAACTTTGACGGAGCAAAGTTTGGACATCTCTTCGTTTTTGTTTGTCTTTTTTTGTAATAAGCCTAAGGGCTTATTACAAATGGCTTATCTTTTGTCCCTTCTCCGGTGGCTTTTAGTCCACTAGTGCTTAGATTGATAACTGGACGCACGTCGTCCGTATTACTGATACTGTAGTAACTCAAGTAACGATTAATCAGGGTAGCGTAAAAGACGCCAGCATTAATAGCATGAGAATAACTAGGCGACATACTCCAGAAGGATGAACCGCCTGTATAATATAGATAATTGGATGTTGTTACTCCATTAGTAGTGATTGACTGAAATCCCGCTAGTACTATTTCATCCGCTGATAACAATCCTATCTTTAATTTATATACTCCTCCATATGTATGATATTTTGTATTGCCTACACTAGTAACAGAGTCTGTTTCACTGTTGTCCGCTGTTGGATCTGGGCAAGTTAGTTGAGGGGTAACAGTTGAAGAACTTTTATACAATCTTTCGTATGCTCCGTAATATGAAATATCGTATGAGTCTGTACTTCCATATGATGTATCATTACAATATGTTCCATAGGTTATGTATTGATCATAACTTCTTAAATTATCATAATACCATTTCTCTAATTTTGTTTTTATGGTACTATTTGTTCCTCCATGATCTGTTGTTCCCATCTTTTCTTCAACATTTGTTGCTATTTCTACACTTTTACATGGACTAGTATTGGTACATGGTTGATCATTATCATATGTGTAGCCGACGGATTTTCTTTCATTATAATTAGTATTAAACGCACTCATTCCTATATCACTATCTAATACTAATCTTATACTTCCATCTCCATTGATACGTACTATTCGCCAGATTAAATCTACTTTATTTGTGTTACCTTTTGTTGTCCCTGTTCCAAACTTGACGTAATTATTATCTACCTTCCCTCGGAAGTAATAACTTGTTCCATTTGTTGATGTTAAACTTGTACTACTACTATAATCTGTAATTTTATATACTCCACTACATGAAGTATCATTACTTGTTGGGCAGCCTGTGCTAAAATTAGGAGTGCCAGATTTTGCTGTTTTTATTATATCGGTTTTTATCTCTTCTAATGTCCTTACTCGTTCAAACTCTACTGTACATGTTACATCTTTACTTGTTTTTGGTGTTAGTGTTAAGGTATTATTTGATATTGCCACATCAACCTTGTTTGTTACATCTATATTTCCATTATAAGTTTCTTTACAAATTATACCTTTATATTGATATCCTTCATTTGGTGTTATTTTAAAAGTCTCTGTTGGTGTCCCGTAATCTGTTTGAGCTGTTGCTAAATCGAATCCTGCTATTTTTCCATTTTCACTACTTTGTAATGTTACCATTATCTTCTTACTTACTGTTCCTTTTATGGTTAATATGTTAGTTGATGTTCCAGTATAATACGCATATGATACTCCTATTACTGTCCCTATTACTAATATTAGGGCTACTATTCCTAATTTTAATTTAGGATTATATATTCCTTTTTTCTGGGCTTTCTTTATTTCTTTTTCTATTCTTTTTTCTTTCATGAGAGTATCCTCCGTATATATTATTCTTATATACTTTATTATGCCCCCCCCCTAGTGTCAATGTCAACGAAAAAGAAGAAAGAAAAATTTGCAAAATAATTTAACTTAAAAAAATAAGTGACGCCCATTAAAAAGAATAATCTTTTTAACAAGGCGTCTTTTCTATACAATATTTATTACAAATGATAATATTTGATAGCAGTTTCTAATTCGTTTAAAAGCATTTCATCAAAATTACTTCCTAATGATACCGGTACTTCACTAAAAAATCCATTATAAATAATATTATTTTTAAACATTAATAAAGTTGTCAATATTATTTTAGGTAAATCAGTATCAGTAAATATCTTATCAATATCTTCTCTGATACCTTTAACCATGTATACTTTGCCACTCTCATTAGTAACCATAGTATATTCTCTATCAAATCCTACAATTGTAAACATTCCTTTTATAGCATTATTAAATCCTTTTACAATTTCTAATTCTTGCTCATTAAAGTTATAAATATTATCATCTATAAATTCATTTAATATCTGTTTATTATCCCAAAGATAGTCATTTATAGGAATTAAATCTTCAGGATTTATTCCTTCTTGCTTGTATATTTTTTTAATATTGTTATTAACTTTATATTTATTATTTGTATATTCTAATAAGCCAAAATATATCTTATAATATTCATCTGCTGCTGATTTACATAGATGAGCATTATTTTGGGGAACACTAACAAATCTATTTGCAATATCATCTGCTTTAGAAATATTTTCTTCAAACTCTTTTGGGGTAAAACCGTTCATTGCTGCGCATGGGATTTCATATAAAGCGTCATAGATTATTTCTCTTAATTTTTCATCTTCAATCAAGACATTTATACCAAGCGTATCGTGTAAAACTCTAGCCTCATCTATTATCTTAAAGAAAAATTTTTTTAATGGAATTTTACTTACTTCATCATACATTTTTTTAACTTGTGGAATTCTAATTGGAAAACCATAATAAAATATATCAAAATAATCTTGGAAATTAACGTTTTTACCTCCACCCATTCCATATTCTTTTTTTAATTCTTTAAGTTCATCCTTAAATTCCCAATAGTCTCTATAAATAATTTCCTCTACCTCTTCACCATCAAATATCTCGGTTTGAGAAAATTCACAATAAAAATTAAACATGGGATTGCTTAAAAGCATTTCAAACTTTTTATCATCAACATCTGCTATACTTTGTATTAAGCTTTTTAAAGCTTTTGTTATTAAAGCTCCGCTCACTTTAACAAAAGCTATCATAATAATTAACACATCTTCCATAGATTTTTTATTATGGTCTTTTCTATATTCTAAAGCTTTTTTTACATTATCTATTTGTTGTTCAAAAATTTCAAAAGTAACTTTACTAAAAATACATTTATCATTTAAAGTATCGATTTCCCATTCATATTTTTCTAAATCCTTTTTAGTTAATTTATGATTTAAAGAATACTCTAAAAAATCTAATTCTTTTTCTGTACACATAAAGAATAAATAGTTTTCTTGATTATATTCTTTAATAATGTCATCAAGCATTTCTTGTCTTGTTATTTTATCGTAATCCTTAAAATTATAAACTATTCTTATATAATTATCATATACCAATTCTTTAGGTAATTTTACAAATTCATCTTTTAACTTCATTTTACTATTCCTTACTTAATTTCTTTCCCATTTAAAGTTATCTTATATTTATTTTCGGTTAAAACATCTATTTGATGTTTAGTGTTTTTTGCTTTAATTAAAACGTTCACTATATGTCCATGCTTTCTTAATGCTTTAGCTTGTTCTAAATATTTGCTCTTTTCTTCTAAAGATATATTGCTATCAATAATAAAAGCATATTTTTTATTTTCATTTGGCACTACATAATTTTTTTCCATTAAGATATCAATTAATCTTTCAAAGCCAATCGAAAATCCACAAGCAGGTACAGAAAGATTAGAATATTTACCAATCATTTCATCGTATCGGCCCCCTCCGCCGATACTACCTTTATAACCATCAACTATAATTTCGAAAATAGGTCCTGTATAATAACCCATTCCTCTTACTAAAGTCGGAGCAAATTCTATATTGACGCCATTAACATTTTGGGAAATGTTAATAATCTCCATTAGATTATTAATAATATCTTCTGCTAAAAAACTGGAATCAATTTGTTGACAGAAATCAAAAATATTTTGGGAATCATTTTGATATAAACTTAAATATTTATTAACTAGTTCCTCTTTAAAACCATTATTTAATAATTCTTCTTTTACCCCATCTAAACCTATCTTATCCATTTTATCTAAAGAGATAAATATGGAAGAACAATCTTCTTCTTGAAAACCACTAGCTAAGACAAAAGCTTTTAAAATACGACGATCGTTAATGATTATTTTATAATTTTTAAGTCCTACTTCATCTAATAAATTAGCTGTAGCTGCAATTAGTTCTGTCTCTGCTAAATTGGATTTTTCTCCTAAAATATCAATATCACATTGCACAAATTGTCTAAATCTCCCTTTTTGAGGACGGTCGGCACGCCAGACATTGCCAATTTGTAAAGCTTTAAAAGGACTATCTAACTCATTAGCATTATTTGCATAATAACGGGATAAAGGGACAGTTAAATCATATCTTAAACCCGAATCAACTAAATCGCTAACATCTTCAGCTGTAGCTAAATTTAATTTTTCCCCTCTTTTTAAAATTTTAAAAATTAGCTTTTCGTTTTCTCCGCCTTCTTTATTAGCAATATTTTCAATATGTTCTACACAAGGGGTTTCGATTTTTTTAAATCCATATAAAGAATAAATATGAGTTATTTTACTAATGATATATTCTCTTAATTCTACTTCTTTGGGAAGTATATCTCTCATTCCTTTAGTTGGGGTTTTTATAAAAGCCATTAAATCACTCCTCTATTATTAAAAAATACCATATAAAATGGCATTATTTAGCAGTTTTTTTCTTCTTATCTAAATTTTTATTAATAAGTTTTACTTTAACACCACGAACAGTGCCATACATCTTTTTTACTCCTTTAGGTAAATTTGCTTTGTAAGTTCTCATAATGCACCTCCTTGTAAGTCAAATAAATTATACCATGAATTTGTTAAAAAGCCAGTATTTTTTGACAATTTAATTTACATGATTCAATTCCATGCTATAATATTTACGGTGATTTTATGATTATTTGTGTTATTGGGGCTGGAGCTTCAGGCTTAACCGCTGCTATAAAGGCTGCTCGAAATAATAATAAAGTTTTTATTTTAGAACGCAATAATAAAGCAGGGAAAAAGTTGTTATTAACAGGTAATGGTCGTTGTAACTATTGGAATGAATATCAAAGTTTAGAGTGTTATTATTCCCAAAATAAGGATTTGTTAGAAAGTATATATAATAGCCAAAAAGATAAAGTATTAGATTTTTTTACATCTCTTGGTATTGTCCCCAAAATTAAAAATGGCTACTATTATCCTTATTCTATTCAAGCCACCAGTATTCTTAATGTCTTAATTACGGAAACTAAAAAATTAAATATCGAAATTTTTTACAACGAATTAGTTACTGATATAAAAAAAGATACACAGTTTAAAATAATTACCAATAACACGGAGTATCAAGCTGATCGCGTTATTATCGCGACGGGATCTAAAGCTTATCCTAAAACGGGGAGTGATGGAAATGGCTATCAACTTGCCCAAAATTTTGGCCATTCTTTAATCCCGGTTTTGCCTTCTTTAACTTCCCTCATAGGTCATGAAAATTATTATAAAGATTGGGAAGGAATAAGATGTGATGCCTATTTAACACTTAGAGAAAATAATGAGAAAATAAAAACGGAAACAGGCGAACTGCAATTAACAAAACAAGGCATTAGTGGCATTTGTGTCTTTAATTTAAGTGGCCTAGTAGCTAAGGGTTTAAAGGCAGGAAAAAAAGAAGAAATAAGGATTAATTTTGTCCCTTGGTGTCCTAACTTTTCTCAATGGATGGATACCCAAGCGCAACTATTAAAAGATTATTCTTTAAAAGAAATCATGGAAGGCTTTTTAAATTATAAATTAATTAATTTAATATTTAAGTTAGCTAAACTACCAGAAGATTGTAAATGGGAAAGTGTCGATAAAAATAAAATAACTAAACTTCTTACAAATTTTAAATTTACCATCAAAGATGTTTCCGCCTTTGATAATGCCCAAGTATGTAGTGGCGGAGTTCCTTTAAATGAAGTAACTTTTTCTTTAGAAAGCAAAATAGTTAAAGGTCTATATTTTACAGGGGAAATATTAGATGTAGATGGAATTTGCGGGGGTTACAATTTGGGATTTGCTTGGATGAGTGGTCTTTTAGTGGGCGAAAGTGTGGATAAAAATGCTGAGAATTAATCAAGTTAAAATACTTATTACTTTAGATAATGAAGCATACCGCCTAGAAAAGATTGCTAAGCTTTTAAATACTAATAAAAGTAATATACAAGATACCCAAATCAAAAAGAAATCTATCGACGCCCGCAATAAAAAACAAATTTTATTTGTATATACCTTTGATGTCAAAGTTAATAATGAAGAAGTAATTTTAAAGAAAAATAAAAATCCCCATATTTCTAAAGCTCCTTTAGAAAAATACCAATTACCTAGAAAAGGTGAGCAACTTTTAAAAAATAAAATAGTTATCGTTGGGAGTGGACCAGCTGGTTTATTTGCGGCCTACTTATTAAGTGAAAACGGCTATAAACCTCTTATTATAGAGCGCGGCAAAAAAATAGAAGAGCGCCTAAAAGATGTTGATAATTTTTGGCAAAACAATAAACTAAACGAAGAAAGCAATGTCCAATTTGGCGAAGGTGGGGCCGGCACATTTTCTGATGGTAAACTAAACACGCTTGTTAAAGACAAACGTTTTATTGGTCAAAAAGTCTTTGAAATATTTGTGGAGTGTGGAGCACCCAAAGAAATAATGTATGAACAAAAACCCCATATTGGTACTGATGTTTTAAGATCAGTTATCATTAATTTAAGAAATAAAATTAAAAAAATGGGTGGAGAATTTTTATATAATACCAAACTAACTGATCTAATAATTGAAAATAATAATCTAGTTAAAATTGCAGTCAATAATAATACTTACATTGATTGTAATAATTTAATCTTAGCTATTGGTCATTCGGCTCGAGATACTTTTAAAATGCTTTATAATCATCATTTAAAAATGGAAGCAAAACCTTTTGCTGTAGGAGTACGCATAATCCACGATCAACAACTTATTAATGAACAGGAATATGGGGAATTTGCCAAAATTTTACCTCCTGCTAACTATAAGTTAACTTATACAACAAAAGAAAAAAGAGGAGTTTATACCTTTTGTATGTGTCCCGGCGGATATGTAGTTAATGCCTCTAGTCAAAAAGGAATGCTTGCCATTAATGGAATGAGTAATTATAAAAGAGATAGTCAAAAAGCAAATAGTGCCATAATTGTGACTGTTTCTACCCAAGATTTTGGTAATCATCCTTTAGATGGCATTAAATTTCAACAAGATTTAGAACAAAAAGCCTATACCAGTGGAAAAGGCTTTATTCCCATTTCTACCTATAAAGATTTCAAGCTAAATCAAATCTCCTCAAAAGTTAATCTCCAAGAAATAAAAGGTGCTTATCAGGAAACTAATTTAAATGAAATATTCCCATCTTATATCAATACCTCTTTAAAGGAAGCAATAGATTATTTTGACCATAAAATCAAAGGCTTTAATAATGATAATACCCTTTTAGCAGCCGTGGAAAGTCGAACCTCTTCGCCCGTTCGCCTAGTGCGTGATGATTCATTTGCAGCAAATATCGCCGGCATTTACCCTTGTGGAGAAGGAGCAGGCTATGCAGGAGGCATTACTACCTCAGCTATAGATGGCATTAAAGTAGCCGAAGCTTTAATAACCAAATATCACCCAACAGAAAAATAGTTCTTAAGCTTATCTTAAAAATTGTAAACTTAAGAACTTTTTTATTTTATAACAAACGGATCATCTTTTGTCCCTTCTCCAGTGGCTTTTAGTCCTTCAGTTTTTAGATTGATAACTGGACGCGCGCCGTTCGCATCATTCAAGTAACGATTATACAGGTGACCGTTAAAGCCGTAAGCATTACCACTAATAAAATCGAGAGGCGACGAGCTCCAGAAGTAATCGGATAACCTAGGTGTATAATATAGATAATTGGAGTAGTATGTTACTCCATCGCTACTAGGCTTAAATCCTGCTAGAATTATTTCATCAGCACTTAATAGTCCTATTTTTAATTTATATACTCCTCCATAAGTGTGATATCCATTAGATGTATCTGATAATGATGGATTGCTACCTGCTTTAGGGTCTGGGCATGTTAGTTGGGGTGATGTATTCTCGTACAATCTTACGTTTGCTCCGTAATATAATGCGCCTGTTTCACTTCCACTTTCATATGATGTATCATTACAATAGATACCATAAGCTATGTATTGATCATAACTTATTAAATTGTCATAATACCATTGCTCTAATTTTGTTTTTATGGTACTATTTTTTCCTCCATGATCTGTTGTTCCCATTTGATCTTCAACATTTGTTGCTATTTCTTTACTAGTACATGGACTAGTATTGGTACATGGACTATCATTATCGTATGTGTAGCCGGCGTATTTTTTTTCATATGTACTGTAATCATTAAATGCACTTGTTCCTATATCATTATCTAATACTAATCTTATACTTCCATCTCCATTAATTCTCACTATTCGCCATGTTAAATCATGTGAACTATTATTATCTGATGTTGTTCCTCTACCAAATTTGACGTAATTATCTTTTGCTTCTCCTCTGAAGTAATAACTTGTTCCTCCTGGATTATCTGGATTTAAACTTGTACTATTACTATAATCAGCCATTTTGTATACTCCACTACATTCAGTATTTCCACTTGTTGGGCAGCCTGCTTTAAAGTTATCAGAACTTAATGAGCCTTTTGATTTGTCTTTTATCTCCTTTGCTATCTCTTGTAACGTCCTCACTCGTTCATATTCTACTGTACAGGTTATATCTTTACTTGTTTTTGGAGTTATTCTCAAAGTATTATTTGATATTGACACACTAACCTTGTCTGTTACGTCTTTACTAGGATTACTATATTCTGTACAAGTTATACTCTTATATTGGTATCCCGGGTCTGGTGTTAATTTAAAACTTTGCGTTGATGTTCCATAATCTGCTTGTTTGGTTGCAAAAGTCGTGGATGATAATGCTAAAATAAAAATGTAGGAAAAGAATTAAATAAAAATGTCGAAAAACCTACAAAAATATTTTAGCATT